>NZ_CVTX01000177.1:4637-22933 GCF_900005715.1 Pseudomonas sp. 34 E 7 | reverse complement strand
TCACTGGCCGCCGCCAACGCGGCCAGGGTGGGCTGGCCGAACAACACCTGCACATCGGCCTGCAGGCCCGCCTCGCGCATGCGCTGCACCAGCTGCACCGCCAGCAGCGAGTGCCCGCCCAGTTCGAAGAAATGGTCATGCCTGCCGACCTGTTGCACCTGCAGCAACTCGGCCCAGATCTGCGCCAGGGTGGTTTCGACGCCCTCGCGGGGCGCCTCATAGCGGCGGGNCCTGGGTCGGCGCCGGCAACGCCTTGCGGTCGAGCTTGCCATTGGCGGTCAGGGGCAACGCGTCAAGATGAACGTAGGCCGCCGGCAGCATGTAATCGGGCAGCGAGACGTGCAGATGGGCGCGAAGGGTTTCGATGTCCACCGGGTGATGCGCGATGAACCAGGCCAGCAATTGCCCTTCGCGATATTCCACCACGGCGGTCTTGATCGACGGATGCGTCGCCAGGGCCGCTTCGATTTCCCCCAGCTCGATACGCACACCCCGAATCTTCACCTGGTCGTCATTGCGCCCCAGATATTCCAGGCTGCCGTCCGGCAGCCAGCGCGCCAGGTCACCGCTGCGGTACATACGGCCGCCGTTGAAGGGGTCGTCGAGAAAGCGTTCGGCCGTCAATTCAGGACGGTTCAGGTAGCCGCGCGCCACGCCCTGGCCACCGACATACAGCTCCCCCACGATGCCAACCGGCACCGGCCGTTGTTGCGCGTCCAGCAGGTAGATAAGGGCATTGGTAATGGGCGCGCCGATGTGCAGCGGTTGGCCGGCGTCAACGCGCCCGGAGGTGGCGACCACAGTGGCTTCGGTCGGACCGTAGTTGTTGATGACGTCGAAGCGTTGCGCCCGGTTGAACCCGCGCAGGCGGTCACCGCCGATCAGCAAGGTGCGCAAGGTGGGGTGCGCCAGGTTCTGGCTGAACGCGTATTCGGCCACCGGCGTGGGCAGGAAACACACGTCCAATGGCTGGGCGCGCCACCACTGGAGCAGCGCATCGATATCTTCCGCGCCGTCATGGGCGGGCGGCAGGTGCAGGGTCGCGCCGACGCACAGCGCCGGCCAGACTTCCCAGGCCATCGCATCGAAACCAAACCCGGCGACACTGGCGGTATGGCTGCCCGCGTGCAGGTCGAAGGCCTGGCAATGCCAGTCCACCAGGTTGGACACGCTGTGGTGCTCGACCATTACGCCCTTGGGCAAGCCCGTGGAGCCGGAGGTGTAAATCACATAGGCAAGGTGGGACGGCGTCACTGCGACCTGGGGGTTGCCGTCGGCGCCGGGGTCGCTGGAGGCGTCCAGCGCAAGCACCGGCACATCCAGCGTCGGCAGGCGATGCAGCAGGTCGCGCTGGGTCAGCACCGCCACGGGCGCGCTGTCGTGCAGCAGATAATTCAAGCGCTCGGCGGGATGGGCCGGGTCTATCGGCACATAGCAGGCGCCGGCCTTGAGCACCGCCAGCAACCCGGCCAGGGTCTCCAGGCCGCGTCGCGCCAGCACCGCGACGCGGTCATCCGGCTGCACGCCGTGGGCCAACAGTTGGTGGGCCAGCGCATTGGCCTGCCGGTTGAGTTGCGCGTACGTCAGTTGCCGTGCCTGGTACACCGCCGCAACCGCGTGCGGCGTGCGCTCGGCTTGAGCCTCGACACGCCCATGCAGGGTCTGCGGCGTGGTGTTGGGTTGCGCGGTGGCATTCCATTGCTGCAACCGGGCCTGGTCCTGTGGCGTGAGCAACGCAAACTCGCCCACCGTCAGCGTCGTGTCTGCCAGGCCCTGCTCCAGCAAGCCGGTGAGGCGCTCTGCCAAGGCCTGCATGTCGCCCTGCTCAAAGTACGCCTCGTTATAGACGCAATGCAGGCACGCCGTGTCCTGGTAGCGGTTGCTGCGCAAGTGAATCGCCAGCGGCAGCGGCTCATGGTGGTTGGACACCTTGACCGCACGGGCCTGCACCTGACCGTAGAGCAGGTCATGGTCGTCCTGCTCGAACGACACCGACAGGTCGAACAACTGTCCGCGATCCGTACGCCGCAGGCCCAGTTCGCGGTTCATCTCACTGAGGGGGAAGCGCTGGTGGCGCATGTCCTGCTTGAGCTGATCGCGCACACCGCGCACCAGTTCAGCGAAACTCAAGGCTTCGCTGAACTGCAACCGCACCGCGCTGACCTGGGCGAACAAGCCGACCGTGGCGCGAAAGCGCGCGTTGGAGCGGTTGAGCATCGGCAGGCCCACCACCCATTCATCGCGCTGGCCGGTACGGGTGAAATACACGTAAAGCGCCGCCAGCAACACATGGAACGCCGAAGCCTGGTAGCGGCTGGCCACGTGTTCCATGCGCTTGAGCAGCGCCACCGGGAAGGGTTGCACGCACGTGTTGCTCGCGGCCTTGGCGGTGTGCCTTGGCGTGAGCAGCGGCTCGGGCAGCACCTGGTATTTGTCCAGCCAATAGTCGCGATCGCGCGCGTAGCGGGCCGATTGCCGGTAGCGCTGGTCAGTGTCGATGTAGTCGATATACGACGGCGCCAACCCCTCCGGTTGCCGGCCGTGCTGCACGGCGGTGTACAGCTGGGCAAGGGATTGCAGCATCTGGCCGAACCCCCAGCCGTCGAGGATCAGGTGGTGGGCCTGGGTGCCAAGGCGGTAATGGTCGTCATCGAGCTTGATCAGGAAAAAACCAAACAACGGTTCGCCGCTCATGGCGTAGGGCCGGGCCATTTGCGTCTGGATCAAGGACTGGGCGGCGGCCTCGGGGTCGGGCAAGCCGCAGAAGTCGTACTGCGGTACTTCCACCGTCCATTCGGCGGCGAAGGTTTGCCGGGGCAAGCCATCGGCGCCGCTGTGCAGTTGGGTGCGCAATGCGTCGTGCCGGGCCACCAGCAACTCGATCGCACGCTGGATCAACGCAGGTGCGACGGCGCCGGCCAGATCAACGTAGCCGCCGATGTTGTAAAGCGGCGAGTGACCCACGCGCAGTTGGTCGAGCCAGATGTCGTGTTGCGCGGCGGTAAGGGGGAAGCTGGCCGGCGGGCTGGAAAGTTGCGTCATAAGATCCTTCTCATGGGGGGTCAGGCACTGGCCGCGCAGGGTCGCCCATTACCACGAATTGAGCGGATTTGAGCATGGTCAAGCACAGGCGCCTGACACCCTAAACCCGGACATCCAAACGGATCGACAAGGGCTTGTCTGAGGGTTCATTGCTGAAACGATGAAAGCCATGTAGGAGATTGGCTATATCTGTCCGACGCTTAATTTGAAAAGTATTTTTAAATTTATGTATTTTCTTTATTTATCAGCATGTTAAGTATCTTTAAAGATTCGCCCCTCCTTTTCGTCTGCTGAATTATCTGCAGGAAACGTCGAATTAATGACGCGGATTTTATGGCAGCTTGTGTCCCTCGTTTCTGCTACATACGTAGGACAAATCGCTATGGCTAAATGAAATCTCGAACGCCGAGTTACGTTCAAGCAGTACGGAGCGCCCCGAACAGACCCAGGGCCTTCGTTGACGGTTTTCGACATCAAGGATGAGATGGCTATGAGTCTGACCCCTAGTATTACCGACACCCAGAACCCACAGTTCTACGCCGAAATGGGCAAGCTCATTTCCAGCAGTGGCCAGGCCAATTTCGCCGCGAACATGCTGCATCTGGTGGACAAATGGATACCGGTTCACCTGGTGGACCTCAGCGAATGGAGCCTCGATGAGCTGCGCGACAGGGTGCTGGATATCAAGCTGCTGGGCAGTGCCGGGCTGAACGAAGACCTGCCCGCGCCCCAGACACTGCACTCGCTTGACGACCATCCGCTACTGCGCCAGATGCTGCGCATGCAGGACCCGCTGCTGATCCAGATGAAAGCCAAGGCCGACAGCGCGCACCCGCGCGGCAGTTCGCACCAGTGCAACCTGGTCTCGCGCCAGGGCCATCGGCGCTGTGTGATTTCGTTCTACCGCCCGCCTGCCGAGCGCGGGTTTTCCCTGGTGCAGCTGTCGTTTCTCAAGTGCTTGTCCGAAACCTTGCTGCCGTTGATGGAGCGCCACGTGCAGATCCTGCGCCAGGCGCCGCACACCGAGGCGGAGCCTGGGCCCATCGGGCTGGAGCAGTCGCAATTGCAGCGTGAGTTCTACAAGCGCCTGGCGCTGAGCGACATCACCCTCTCGGCCCGCGAGCAGGAAGTTTGCCTGGGCCTGTTGACCGGCGGCACCGTGCCGCAGATCGCGGAAAAACTCAGTGTGAAAAACAGCTCGATTGAAACCTACCTCAAGCGCGCCGCCGCCAAGCTCGGCGTGAGTGGCCGACACGGCCTGGCCAAATGGATGGTGGGCGCCTGATGCACAAATTCACCCTTGCCGCCGTTGGCGCAGCCTGGATGCTCGGCGGGTGTTCGCTGATCCCCGAGTATCAGCGCCCCGACGCGCCCGTGCCGACGCACTACCCCCAGGACGGGGTGTACCGCCAGGCGCAGGCCGGCACACTGCCCGCCACCGTAGACTGGCGCCAACTGTTCCACGACCCGGCGCTGGCGCCGTTGATAGACGCTGCATTGGCCAACAATCGCGACCTGCGGGTAGCCGCACTGAATGTGCAGGCCTTCCAGGCGCAGTACCGCATTCAGCGCGCCGACCTGTTCCCGGCGGTGTCGGCCACGGCCGCCGGCAAGCGTCAGAAATTGCCGGCGGGCGTGACCGGCACCGGCCAGTCGGCGATCACCTCCAACTACTCCGCCACTCTGGGCCTGAGTGCCTATGAACTCGACCTGTTCGGCCGCGTCCGCAGCCTCAGCGAACAGGCCATGCTGACTTACCTGGGCACCGAACAAGCGCGGCGCAGCGCACAGTTGAGCCTGGTGGCCAACGTCGCCAACGCCTACCTGACCTGGCGTGCCGACCAGGAGCTGCTGGCCCTGGCCGAGCAGACCCTGGCGNCCGCCGGCAAGGCCTCGGCGCTCGACGTGGTGCAGGCGCGCACGGCGGTGGAAAGTACCCGCGCCAGCGTGGCCCGCTACGAACGCCAGGTGGCCCAGGACCTCAACAACCTCACGCTGCTGGTCGGCGGCCCGGTGGACGCCAACCTGCCCGCACGCGCCCTGGCCGACGACCTGGTAGCCCAGGTGCCTGCGGGGCTGCCTTCAGACTTGCTGCAACGGCGTCCGGACATCCTCCAGGCCGAATACCAGTTGCAGGCGGCCAACGCCAATATCGGCGCGGCCAGGGCGGCGTTCTTTCCGTCGATCACCCTGACGGCCAACGCCGGCAGCACCAGCACGCAGCTCTCCGGTTTGTTCAAGGGCGGCGCGGGCACCTGGACGTTCCAGCCGCAAATCAATCTGCCGATCTTCAACGCCGGCAGCCTGCGCGCCAGCCTTGATTACGCCAAGCTGCAGAAGGACATCACGGTGGCACAGTACGAAAAGTCCATCCAGACCGCCTTCCAGGAAGTCGCCGACGGCCTCGCCGCGCGCCAGACCTTCGACGACCAATTGAACGCGCAACGGGATTTCGTCGCCGCCAACCAGCACTACTATGACCTGGCCCAGCACCGCTATCGCAGCGGCGTCGACAGCAACCTGACCTTTCTCGATGCGCAGCGCGCGTTGTTCAATTCCCAGCAGGCGCTGATTGTCGACCGCCTGGCGCAACTGGTGGCGCAGGTGAACCTGTACACCGCGCTCGGCGGCGCGTGGGATCAGCCCCCAAGCCTTGCAACTGCACGCTAGGGCAGTTTCAGACCGGCAGTTTGGGTATCACGGCCACGGGCGGCGTGTGCGGTGCGTTGTCGCTGTTCATCCAGGTTTTAAGCGTTGTCACTAGCGTGCCCAGCAATTTCAACAGCTCGGCCATTTCCAGGTCACTGCGGTTGGATCTTAAAACCTGGCCAATCACATGATGGGCCGGCACCTGGCCAAAACGCTCGCATTGATCAAGGGTTTGACCCGCCAGTGGAGAAGTTGCACCGTCAGCTGTGTTGAGCGTGACCATTGTGTATAGCCTCATTTAACGAAAGGATCGAAATCGCAGTGCGATCAAGGATGCATGACTTGCCCAACGTCACCGTCGGGCATTGAGTTCAACAAGCACTCATGCGTGGCCAGCCGGTGGGAAAGGTTCCTGATGCCAACGTGGGCGTGCGGTAACAACATCCTTCTACTTCCGCCGATTTCTATCGGAAAACTCCGCAAGCCCGTAATGTCGTTCAGTTAAGGCTTTTTGTAGGAGCGGGGGGCGCCTTGCTCTTGCTCGCGAAAAACCACAGGCGCCGCGTTCAATCAGGAAACACGCGTTATCGTTGACGTTTTTCGCGAGCAAGCTCGCTCCTACAGAGGGCGATGTACGCTTAACTGAACAGCGTGCTCCGCCGCCAAGGGTATTCAGCAAGCGAGGGACGCATCACGCTTGTCGGACCGCTCTTACGCAACTTTCGGGTAGCGTCCGATGAACCCCGCCGCTAACCTTCGCGAGTCGCTGCAAAATCAGCGAACGGGTGTGGTAGCCCAGTTCTTTCACAGACCCCAAAACGCTCGCGGGCGTTTTTTTTGTGCGGGCTGCTTTGTGGCGGCTGTGCATGGGAGGCTTCGGCCTGCCGGGTTTCTATGACCGGTCTACCACCCTGTGTACAGTCGCCTCCTTACTTCGTGTGACAGCGACGACCGCGCCTGGCTACCCGATTCCCGTCGCCAGGCTATAGGGTGAAAATCCCGCGAACTGCCAACGCAATGCCAGGGCCGCCGGACGCCGGATCACCTGTTCCACGGTCACCGTCCACAACCGCTGCGCCCCCTCGAACTCGGCCACCTGCGGCCCGCTGAGGATCAGCGAGGTACGCCCCGCCACGTGCAGCACATCCCCCGACTCGAAATCGATGAACAACAACCCCGCCACCGGATTGGCTTGCAGGTTGCCCAGTGTGTTGAAGAACAGGTTGCCGGCAAAATCGGGGATGGTCAGCACGTTGCCCTGCACCCGCACAAACCCGGTATTCCCGCCCCGATGAGAGACGTCCACCGAACGCTCGCCGTGCAGGTCGACATAGCTGGCGACGAAGAAGGTGTCGGCGTTGCGGATCATGTGCTGCGCGGCGCCATCCAGGCTGTCGCTGCGCTCGGCCACGTCGGCGGGTTTGCGCGCAATCGTGTCGACCGGGCGCAGCTGGATATATTTGGGGCAGTTACCGAAGCTGTGCACCACGTCGACCGCGAAGCCTTCGTGATCCACTGCGCCAATACGGCCGTTCATACGATTGCGCCGGCGGGTGTTCAGGTCGATGCCAAGCACGCCAACGGCTGCGCCCGCCGTGATTCCCGCGCGTGCCGGATCGCTGTTGGAGGGCAGGCTGTCGATCTGCAACCGGTAAGGGTCAGGTGAATGCGCGAACCCGGGCGCGCCTTCGAGCATCGTCGCCCACGGGGTGCCCTGTTCATCCACCGCGCCCAGCACCAGGTACGGCAGCAAGGGATAGAAATCGCGATGCTGCTCGGGCAGATGATCGCGTATCACCTTCGGGCCGATCACGGCCATGCGCTCGGCCGCGCCGGCACTGGCTTGCAGTTGCCGTTCGCCGGCATGCCAGGGGGATTGCTCGATTGCGTTCATGACGGCCACCTCTCGTTGGATAGCTGGATGCTGCGCCTAGGCTTACGCCGAGAGAATGACCACCCCAGGCAATCCACTATTACGCCAGCTGAAATGCCGGGTGGCCGCGCAATGCCGTTACACACTCATCGACAAAACTGCGCACGCGCATCGATGCATGGCGACCTTCGCGATAGACCACCTGCACCGGCACTGCAGGCAGCTCAAAGCCTGGCAATACCCGACGCAGCCGACCACTCGCCAGGTGCTCGTGCACCGGATAGTTCAAGCACCGCACCAGCCCCGCGCCCTGCACGGCCGCATTGATCGCACCTTGCACCGTGGCACAGCGCAGGCGTGCGCGGGCCTTGAGCTGAGAGTGCGCGAAGTCCCACTGCACCGGGTCGGCATCGGCGATCAGATGGTGCTGCCTGAGTTCGTCGGGATGCAGCGGTTCGCCGTGGGCGGCCAGGTAGCCGGGGCTGGCGCAGAGGACATGCCGCACATGCCCCACCGGTCGCGCGATCAACGACGAGCTGGGCAATTCGCCCACCAGCACCGCCACGTCCAGCCCTTCCTCATGCAGGTTCGGGTAGTAGTCGTGGTAGTGGGCGACCACGCGCACCAGCGGGTAACGCTCCATGTACGCGGCCAGTACCGGCGCCATCACATAGCGGCTGAACAGCAACGGCATGAATACGCGCAGATTGCCCTGGGCCTGGCTATGCAAGCCCTTGGCCGACGCTTCGGCCACCTCCACCGCCGCGAGCAAGCGCACGCAGTCAGCCATGTAGGCAGTGCCGGCGTCGGTGAGGCTGACCCCACGGGTGCTGCGCTGTAACAACCTCACCCGCAAGCGCGCTTCCAGACGCGCAAGCGCGCGCACCAGGGTCGGGCCCGAGACCTGCGCCAAGCGCGCCGCCGCCGCCAGGCTCGGTTGCCCGGCCAGCGACGCGAACAACTGCATATCGCGATAGCGCTCCATCAGCCGCGCGGCTTTTTCATCGGTTTCAGGGCCATGTCATGCCCCAGGCGCTCGGCCAGAAAATCAACGAATGTGCTGACCTTGGCCGGCACTCGCCCGTTGTTCTGGAACACCACCCGGATCGGCAGCGCGGCCGGCTCGAAATCCTGCAGGACAATCTCCAGCTCACCCGTCGCCACCGCCGCCGCGACCTGATAGGACAGCACCCGGGTCATGCCCCACCCCAGCCGCGCCAGGGCGACTGCGGCATTGTTTGCAGTGACCGCCAGGCGCGGTTCGATCGGCACCGTCAGCGGCACGCCGTCGTCGACGAAGGCCCATTCATGCACGCGCTGGCTGGCGGATGAGGCGACGATCTTCCCTTCGCGCAACTGTTCGGGCCGTTGGGGTCGCCCATGCCGCGCCAGGTAAGCGGGCGACGCGCACACGACCCGGCGCACTTCGCCCACTTCGATCGCCTGCTGCCCCGGCTCGGGCAGATGACCGATGCGCACGGCCACGTCGACACCTTCGTCATTCATATTGACGACGCGGTCGACCAGCAGCGCATTGATGTTCACCTGGGGAAAACGGTCCAGATACTCCCCCAGCGCGGGCGCCACGAACAGCTCGCCGAACAGCACCGGGGCGGTCAGGTTCAGTTGCCCGCAGGGGATCGAATAACTGCCCGCTGCCGCTTCCTCCGCCTCGCTCAGCTCGGCAAGGATACGCCGGCAGTCTTCCAGGTAACGCTGGCCGGCTTCGGTCAGGTGCAGGCTGCGGGTGGTGCGCGCCAGCAACTGGGTGCCGATGCGTTGTTCCATGGCGGCAATCGCCCGGGTCACGCTGGGTGGCGAGGTGTTCAGACGCCGCGCGGCGGCGGCAAAACCTGCCTCTTCGGCCACCGCGACGAACACCTGCATTTCATGAAAACGGTCCATCGACACCCCTTTGAGTATTACGCTGATTGCAGCCCCACCACCGTGCGCGGCATAGCGACGAAACCCGGCAATGCTTCAAGGCTGGCGAGCCAGGCGCGCACCTGAGCATAGTCGGCCAGCGACACGTTGCCTTCCGGCGCATGGGCCACGTAGGTGTAGAAGGCGATATCGGCAACGCTCGGCAAGTCACCGGCCAGAAAGCGGCTCTCGCCCAATTGCTGCTCCACCACGTTCAACAGGGCGTGAGCGTGGTTGATCGCAACGGTCGTGTCCACCTGGGCGCCAAACACCGTAGCCAGGCGCGCCGTGGCAGGCCCGGCATACAATTGACCGGCCGCCGCCGAGAGCCAACGCTGCACACGTGCCTGCCCGACCGGATCAGCGGGCAGCCACTGGCCGTTGCCATAGGTGTTGGCGAGGTACATCAGGATCGCGTTGGAGTCGGCCAGCACCGTGCCGCCGTCGTCAATCACCGGCACCTGGCCGAAGCGGTTGAGGGTGGCGAGGAATTCGGGTGTTTTGTGGGCGCCCTGCTTGAGGTCCACCAGGATAAATTCCATAGGCAGGCCCAGCAGGGACAGCATCAGTTCGACCCGGTGGGAGTGGCCGGACAGGGGGAAACCGTACAGTTTGATCGCAGGCATGACGAACTCCAGGGCGTGGTCGACCGAGTATTCGTGTCGATGGCTGCAATGTTCTTATGTGCCAACCGCCAATGGAATGGCCAGATTTCACAATCCAGCATTTCATAAAATGAAACAGTAACGCACTCCCCACTCTATGCCGCTACCTGGCAGCCAGATAAGCGCCCTGCAACTCAAGTGTGCGAATTCTGCGGTAATCCGCCTCGATCACTGCCGGGTCGGGGTGTACCAGATACACCGTGCCGGGTTGGCTGAACACATCCTGAGTCACGTCTATGCGCTGGCCGTTCTCAACGTAAAACACGGCCTCGAAGAACGACTCAAGTTTGAGCAGTTCCCTCAAAAATACGTCCTTTTCGAAATAGCCTTCCGAGCGGTTGATCAAGCAGACATTGTAGGTATGTTGCAGACGCTGGTAACCCACCTCACCCGCTGAACGCTGCTCAAATGCCGCAGGTTGCATAAGGGATAGAACCACAGCATCAATCTGACCCAGGCCAGTGGTCAGCTTTGAAACCCCGGGTCGAAGAATACCGTCAGTGCGAGCAGCGATTTCTACCAGTTTCGGACCGTCCTCGGTGAGCATGACCTCTGCATGGCTGGGACCGTTTCGAATGCCCAGGCACCGCACCACAGCTCGCGTGTAGTCGACAAGAATTGAATAAACCGGCGTGTCAGGCCCAATCAGTTCGTCAATATCGTAGAGAATGCCGCCGCTCGCCGTTCGCTGTTTTCGGTAACGTACGACCTCGGTGACAAGTTGTCGGCCGTTGAGTGAGACCATATTGACCACATACTCCCTCCCCGCCAGGTACTCCTGAATCAGCACCTGCGTGTTGGGAATATTCAACTTGTTGGTCGTCCCCAGCAAACGCTCGACAGCAGCCTTGCAGGCGTACATATCTTCACAGATGAACACACCATCGGCGCCTGCGCTTTCAAGCGGCTTGATGACCACAGGGAAGCGTCCATGCTCACCGATCCAGTGTTTAACAGGCTCCCAGCCGTCAGCAACGAACTGCCGCGCCGCAGGCAGTTGCGCCTGGGTTATGCACTGAATCATTTCGTACTTGTTTCGACGTGCGTTGGTTTTATCGAAACGATTGCGATAAGGCAGTTGCAATTGTTCGTTCAACCGGTCAGCCAGCAGCACACCCGTTTCTGCACCTGCAAGAATGAACTGCGGTTTGAAACGCTGGAGTTGCGCCAAGGTCATTTCAACGTCGCGATTGACGATCATCCGCTCATAGAGCGCGCAGTCAAAACCCTTGTAATAGTAGCTGTCCAATGTATCGGATGAGGCCACATGCACCAGTACACAACCTTCATCTTTTAATTGCTTGGCCAGGAATTTCCCGGATGAAAACCCATCGACCATCACCACTCTCATAACGCCTCCCTTTTCAAGGCATGCAGCGATCTACCCAGCAGCAGCAAAACAATCACAATCACCGCGGCGACGCTGGCGACGGAGAATTCAACCCTCGCATCCAAGTACTGGAGCAACAGAACGAATACAGGAAGCGTCAGCAATACCAGCGAAACGTGAATAGGCGTGAGGTAATAGATAGTTTTCTGGATCAGGTAAATGGGCAGCAAATGCCCTAACACCACCAGCACCACCAAAGGCGGAACCCACTCACGTTCGAGTATGAAACTGCCTCCCGTGGCAGGAATTGCAACGGCACAAACGCCAACCATCGCGATGTTTCTGATACCCAGAATTTCGTATACGGTCCATTGACGAGCGAACATCTCCTTGGAAAAAACCGTGTACATGACCGTGCCCAATGCGCACGCCAACACGCTGGCGATACCCAGCACTCGCTGGCCATCGGTGGTAGTCACGACGCCGCTGCCCCCCACAAAGGAATTGAACAACATGACCGCCACCGAAACGAGCACGAGCCATGAAACCAGCGCGTCCGCAAGAGCGACCTTGACGCCACGTTTGTTGAACAACGAAATAATCAACGTCAGCGCCGGGCCGCAGGCTACCGACGCTACGCCGACTACCGCAGGTTCCAGATAGCGCAGTGCGTAGAACAACCCGCCCCAATTGAGCAGTACCGCCAGATTGACGATAACGATTAATCGCCATTGAGCGCTTAGTTTCGAAAACAGCGAGCGCCTATTTCGATAGAGCGCCCAGGCACCAAAAAAACAGGCCGACGTCATGAAACAATAGAAGACAACGTTCAGCGTACTGATCGACTGTGTGATCAACGCAACGTAAACGTCGAACGCTGCGCTAATCAAGCAAAATACCAAGCCGATGATTATTCCTGTCCGCTGTATTAACATTTAGCCACCCACGCGTTGTCGATTGTCCTCATTCAATATCTTTCATACTCAAGCCTCTGCACCGTTCGCCGTAGTCTTAGACGCTAGCAAATCATGTGAAAAAATAATAGCTAGCAAAACGGATAGGTAGCAACAGCCAAAACGCCAACTTATCAATCCAGGAAATATACGTAGGAACTTTCCATCAACACTCACTGGAACTACGTGGAAGTTAAATAACTAACACATAAAAACAAGAACTTTCCTACAAGTCTTTAACTTACAGGAGCAATTTCAGCCAATTCAGGTGAGTTCGTCCAAGCACATAAACGCGCGAATTTCTGCCCGTGCGCTGGCGGATGAGGTGCCTCTGTGACGGCAATGGCGCGGCAGGCACAGGAAGGCTGGATAAAAAAATTCAAACTATCGCCCCTCCCATCGTTCACACCTTCACGTGCAACGCAATGTAGGAGGCAACATGCAATACCGACAACTGGGCCATTCCGGCCTGCTGGTCTCGGAAATCATCCTGGGCACCGTGCCGTTTGGCGGTCGTGCCGAGTTCGAGAAATGCGGCGCGGTGGACGTGCCTCAGGCCAGGCGCATGTTCGATATCGCGTTCGACGCCGGGGTGAATATGATCGACACCGCCGACCTGTACTCCCATGGCCTGGCCGAGGAAGTGGTCGGCAAAGCCCTGGGCGACAAGCGAAACGACATCTTGCTGGCGACCAAGGGCCGCAGCCCGGTGGACGAGAACCCGAACAATTCCGGCTCGTCGCGCTACCACCTGATTCGCGCCTGTGAAGCCAGTTTGAAGCGCCTGGGCACCGACCATATTGACTTGTACCAACTGCACAACTGGGACGGTCTGACGCCCATCGAAGAAACCCTTGAAGCGCTGCGACTGTTGGTGGGCTCGGGCAAGATCCGCTACTTCGGCACCAGCAATTTCACCGCCTGGCAAATGATGAAGGCCTTGGGCAAGGCCGAGTTGCACGGCATGCTCAAGCCGATCACCCAGCAGATCTACTACACCCCCGAATCCCGCGAGGCCGAGTACGAGCTGCTGCCTATGGCGCTGGACCAGAATATCGGCACGCTGGTGTGGGGACCGATGGGTGAAGGCCTGCTGACCGGCTCGACCCGACGCGGGCATAAACCACCGGCCAATACCCGCCAGGGCAGCGGCTGGCCGGAACCCTACGTGCATGACCAGGAGCGGGCGCTGGATATCATCGAAACCCTGGCCGCCGTGGGCGACGAGCACGGTGTGTCGGTGGCGCGCACCTGCCTGGCGTGGCTCAAGGATCGCCCGGGGATCACCTCGCTGATTGTCGGCGCCCGCACCGAAGAGCATCTGCGCGACAACCTTGCGGCGACCGAGTTGAAACTGACCGAGGAACAATCCTCACGCATCGAGGCCGTGACGCGTCGCCAGCCGCTGTACCCGTACTGGCATCGCTTTACTGCGGGGATCGATCGCTTCGATCCGGCGGAACAGCCATTCCTTGCCGAGCATCAAAAAACCATGGATGCGCGCAAGGACAAATAGCCCTGCACGCAACAGCTCAACCGGTGGGAGAGGCTTGCGCCCTCTCACCTTTGGTAAGGGAAATCGCTTTGATCGCGCAACTCATGATCGCCGCCCTCGGCGTCGTCGCTATCTGGTTCAGCCAAAGCAAACGCCTCAAGGTGCGCCGTTATGCCTGCCTGTTCGGCATGGCCGGGCAGCCGTTCTGGTTCTGGTCGTCGATCAATGCCGAGCAATGGGGCATTGTGCTGCTGAGCTGTTTCTACACGGTGGCCTGGGCCAAGGGCATCAAGACTCACTGGATTGATCGCAGGCCCGAAGAACCGGTCTGAGTTTGCAATCGGCCGCCACACTGCCTATATTTCCCGCCTGGCGCTCTCTACGCCACCTTCCGCGGAAAGGGCTGCGCCCAAGACATCACAGCTCGACCTCATTTCTACGACTCCCAACCTTAAAGCGGAAAAGGTTTGTACAAGGAGCTCGTATGTCACAACGCCCTGTTGCTTCCACTACCAACGGCCGCCTCAACCTTGAGCAGCAGCGCAAGCGCGCCAAGGAACTGTTGCCGCACCTCAAGCGCGAGGACCCCAACGCTACCTTGTCCCAGGCCCAATGGCAGATAGCCAGAGGATTGGGCTTCAGCAGTTGGCCCAAGCTCAAGGCCCATGTCGACGCCCTGGACTTCGCCGCACGCCACCCCGACTTTATCGCCAGCGACGAAGCCCGCACCACCCATTGGCGCTGTGGCAACGACATCGCTCACAGCCTGCAGGTGGCGGGGTTCACAGGGCAATTCCAGATGCTCACCGACCCGTTATGCATGGGCCCGGTGCGCGACCTGCCCGGCGATGACTACCAACCCCTGCGTGGCGCGTTCATCAGCCACGCGTTCGGTTTGAATGAAACCGAGGTGGCGCGGCGACTGGCCGACGAATATGCCCGGCTTGAACACCTGGCAACGGCGCAGCACAGCGTGTTGTGGTGCGAAGCGGATGCCTATGACCAGCTGTTTCTGATACGCGCACTGGCGGGTCTGGAGCGCCTACCGCCCAAACTTGAACTGATCGAAGTCGACCGCATTCCCGGTGTGGAGCGGTTTATCGGCATCGGCCAATTGGCGCCCGATGTACTCGCCTGGCTGTGGCCCCAGCGGCGCCTGGTGGATGAGGCAGCGATCCAACTGGCCAAACAGGCGTGGGGGGCGTATTGCGACCCCTCACCCGTGCGCTGGGCCGAACTGGCACACGGCAAGCACTGTGCCCTGCCCTTGCTCGCGCCGGCGCTGCTGCGCCAACTGCAGGAATTACCCGGCACCCGGGATGGCTTGTCCCTGACCGAACGCCTGGCCCTGGGCTATATCGCCGAAGCCGGGCCGGTGCAATTTGGCCGGGTATTTGCCGAACTGATGGCCAGGCGCGAACCGCTGCCGTTCCTGGGCGACATGATGTTTCATGCGCTGTTGCGACCGTTGATCGATGGCGACCAGCCGCTGCTGGTGGAAACCGAGACGCATCTGGAGTGGCCGCGCCGGGAATTGGCGCTGACGCCGCTCGGTCTTGAAGTGCTCGACGCAAACGCCTATTGGCCTGACCACAGTTCACATGCGCGCTGGGTAGGCGGGGTCTGTATTGAACCGGGTCGGGCTCATTGGACGGTAGACGGGGAGGTTCAGCCTGTTTGGAGAAGCGCCAGGGAATAGGCTTGCGCCCGTTCCTTTGCTGATCAGGCGATGATCCTGTACACATGCAGGCGTTGAAGCCCTTCGATTGCAAGGGCCGCCTGCGACCGCTTCCACTTGCGAGAACCCATCATGCGTAACCTGATTGTTGCCGGCGCCTGCCTGTTATCCATCACCTTGACCGGCTGCCAGCACACCCCACCGGCCAACGACCAACTGGACGCCGTGCTCTGGACCCAGACCTCCATCGAGCACGAGCTGATCTACCGTCAGCTCTTCGCCAACGCCACCCGTCAACTGGATGTCGCCCTGGCCGATTCCGGCTGGGACGCGCTGCCCTTTCCTGCGCGAGATATGACCGGGCTGCCGCCGGCCGTGGTGGTGGATATCGACGAAACCCTGTTGGACAATGTGCCGCTCAATGCCCGCGACATTCTGAACAACCAGATCTATTCCTATGACCGCTGGAACACCTGGGTCGACCAGGCCAAGGCCCAGGCGCTGCCCGGTTCGGTGGCGTTCCTGCAGGCGGCACGGCAAAAAGGCATCAAGGTCTATTACCTCACCAACCGCGAACACAGCCAGGTTGCGGCCACGGCCAGAAACCTGCGCCTGCGCGGTTTTCCGATTGAGAGCGATGACCAGATCCTGGCGGCCAGCACGCCTACCGGCCACTGCGAAAGCGCCGGCTATGGCAAAAACTGTCGTCGCCAATGGGTGGCCAGCCATGCGCGGGTGCTGTTGATGGCCGGTGATTCCCTGGGCGACTTCGTGCAGGCCGAGCACAACACGCTGGCGGCCCAGCGCAAAGCGGTCCAACCCTATGTGAACTGGCTGGGGCAGCGCTGGTTCCTGCTGCCCAACCCTTCCTATGGCAACTGGTACAGCGCGCCCTATGGGGATAATGAGAAGCTGCCGTTCGAGCAAAAGCGCAGGCTCAAGCAGCAGGCGTTGCAGCTGCAGGAGTAACGGCGCGCGCTACTCCCGCCCGGCTCAGCGGCGTGCGCTGACCGCTGCGCCGTCGTTGGACACGATCACTTCCACACGGCGGTTCAACTGGCGCGACGATGCGCTGAAGTTATCGGCCACCGGGTACTGCTTGCCGTAGCCCACCACGGTGATGCGCTCGCGGCCCACGCCGAACCGCTCCAGGCCGCGCGCCACGGCTTGGGCGCGACGCTCGGACAAGGTCTGGTTGAAAGCGTCGCCACCGGTGCTGTCGGTAAAGCCTTCTACGCGAAGCTGGCGTTCAGGGTTCTGCAACAGAAAATTCGCCAGGCCCTGGAGGTCGCGCTGGCTGCCCGGCTTCAGGTCGGCCTTGGCGGTATCGAACAGCACATCGCCAAAGGTAATCACCTGGCCGCGCTCCGACGGCTGCGCCTTCATGGCCTGCAAGGCCTTGAGCTGCGCGGTCCTGACGTCGAGCTGCACCTGGGTGCGGTCGACCGCGATGTTGTCGAGCCGGGCATCGATTTTGCGACCGGCGATGGTCTGTTCGGCCACCGCGATTCGCTGCGACGCCAGGTACGCCAACTGGTCGATCTGCGGGTCGGTGCGGTCATGCAGCGAGACCTGGTTGGCGCGGTCCAGCGCATTGGAGGCGATGCGCGTCTCGACCGCCGCCAGGGTGTTGGACTCAGGCTTTTGCTGCAAGCTGGAAAACTGGCTGCGCGCTTGCAGCAGTTGCGCGTTTTCCGGCGGCGTGGCGCAGCCGGCCACGGCCAGCGCCAGGGCGGACAGAACGGGAATGAAGTAAGTGGCACGCATGGGGGAAAATCCTCAGTGGGTAGTCGCGGGGGCGTTGAGCATTTCCTGCTTGAGCACCTGGATGCCCTCGCGTGCCTGCTGCAAGACCTGCTGTTTGCGCACCGTGTTGGCCTTGGTTTCGGCCAGGTTGGCGTCCACCTCGATCTGCTCGGCCAGCGCGTCCACCTCCACGTAGCGTTTTTCGCCGATGGCTTGCTCCATACGGGCCAGTTTGTCCTGAGCGGTCTTCATCTCCAGCGGTGCGAACTGCGTGGCTTGTGCCGCCAGCGCACGTCCCACCGAGTCGCGGGCCAGGGAGATTTTTTCCGTCGGTGGCAGCGGCGTGGCGCAGCCTGCCAATGTTGCCGCAACGATCACCGCCCAGGCCGAGCGGCGCAGGCGTTTGCTCACACGGGTGATCCTCATGTTTTGACTCCTAAGCCTATTCGTATGGCTGCAGGGCCTGATAGCCAGGCCCGTTGCCGTGTCGCTTGTGGTCAAGCGATGGCGCCATCCTAGGAGGAAAAACACGGGCGAGAAGAATGAAAACTCCCAGATACCTGTAGGGGTTTTCTCAGAGAAAAGGTGGCAGTCTGCCCTGCGCTCACACCGCTCCGGGCAATGGCAATGCCACCACCTGCACGGCCAGTCAGTGAGTGCATCAGTGACTGACACACTGCCATCGGGGCATAGGTATCTACACAATTTTGGTGCGACACCGCACCTGTGGCGAGGGAGCTAACGCGTATCTACCTGAGGCTCCGAGGTCCAAATGTGGGAGGGGCGGTGCGACGATTCGACTTGCCCCCGATGGCGGCCTCTGGGCCGACCAGGATGTTGGATTGGAACGGGTACATATCCGTTTCTGCGGTAACGGCTGCTATGGGTTCCGCTTTTACAGCGGCTCACTTTTGAAAAGCGCAAAAGTAAGCAAAACGCTCT
>NZ_CVTX01000177.1:0-4587 GCF_900005715.1 Pseudomonas sp. 34 E 7 | reverse complement strand
TGGCCCAGTGCGGCTAACCCGGCGTCCTGCCGGGTTACCCACGAATTCAAGCCTGCGTTCGGCCAGCGTGGTTTAACGGGGCGCCTGAGATCAAGATCAAGAGCGACTCGCTTCGCATCGTGGTTACGGTTGAGCGCTACAGAGTTGTGTAGATACCTATGGCCATCGGGGGCAAGCCGCCTCCCACATTTGGATCGGGCTCGACACAAGAGATCAGTCGGCTCCAAGGCCGCGGCCGAATGCAGGCCTGAATCCGTGGCTAACCGCTTTTATGTGGGAGGGGGCTTGCCCCCGATGAGGCCCGGTCAGTGAGTGCATCAGTGACTGACACTGCCATCGGGGGCAAGCCGCCTCCCACATTTGGATCGGGCTCGACACAAGAGATCGGTCGGCTCCAAGGCCGCGGCCGAACGCAGGCTTGAATCCGTGGCTAACCGCTTTTATGTGGGAGGGGGCCCCCCGATGAGGGCCGGTCAGTGGGTGCATCAGTGACTGACACACTGCCATCGGGGGCAAGCCCCCTCCCACATTTGGATCGGGCTCGACACAAGAGATCGGTCGGCTCCAAGGCCGCGGCCGAATGCAGGCTTGAATCCGTGGCTAACCGTTATGTGGGAGGGGGCTTGCCCCCGATGAGGCCCGGTCAGTGGGTGCATCAGTGACTGACACACTGCCATCGGGGGCAAGCCCCCTCGCACATTTTGTCGGGATAGACACGATGTGCCGGTCGGCGCCGGGTGCGGGCAAATTTACTGCGCAGGCCGCAACAGCTGCATCTGCTGGCGATAGTCATCCGTCACCTGCCGTGCCTGGCTGCTGCTGGTAATCACCCTGGGCGTGATCAGCACAATCAATTCGGTACGGTCCTTGGATTTGCTGGTGTTGCCGAACAACCAGCGCAAGCCGGGGATCTTGCCCAGGTACGGCACGGCACTGACGGAATCGGAGTTGTCCTGTTTGATCAATCCGCCCAACAACACCGTCTGCCCGCTCTGCACGGCGACCTGAGTCGACACCGACCGTGTGGAGATACGCGGATTATTCGGCGTGTCATTACTCGACGATGCCTGATCCTGCGCATCACTGACCTGTTGCTGAATATCCATATACACCAGGCCACCCGGATTAATCCGCGGCACCACATCCAGAATCACACCCGTCTGCACATACTCCACACTGCTCAAGGTAGTGTCGGAAGCCCCCGTGTTCACCGTGGTCTGGCTGATAGGAATGTTATCGCCCACCTGAATCTGCGCCGGCTGGTTGTTCATCACCACCAGCGACGGCGCCGACAGCACCTGGGTGCGGCCGTTGGTTTCCAGGGCGTGCAGGGCCACTTGCAGGTTGGAGCTGACGAAGGAATAGAACAAAGAGTCCGCCGCCCCCAGCCCGGCCCCGCCACCGCCCAACGCGCCCTGGCTGCCGGAGGCGTTCGCCACCGTGGTGCTGGTGGAATTGCCGGCCAGGCGGCCGAGGTACCACTGCACGCCCAGGTCCAGTTCACCGGTGAGTTTGACCTCAAGGATGCGCGTCTCGATCTGCACTTGCAGCGGCGGATTGTCGAGGCGTTTGATCGCCGATTCGATCTCTTTCCACTGCACCGGGCGCGTGCGCACCAGCAGCTGGTTACTGCTTTTTTGCGCGGTGATGCGCGTACCGGCGTCGAGGCTTTTGGCCGGCGCGCCTTCGGTGCTGTCTTGCTCGACAGTGTCCTCGGCTTGTGGCTCCTGTTCCTCATCCTCCGCGGCAGGCTGGTTGTTATTCAGGTTATTGCTCAAGCCGCCAGGCGTGCTGCCGGACGTGCTGTTGGTGCCGGGCGATGACAGGGTCGCGGTGCGCAAACCCGGCGCGACCTTGGCCGGGGCGTCGTCCTTGATCGCTCCGCTGCCGTAGATCTGCCGCAGGTACTTGGCCAGGTCGGTGGCCTTCATGTTGCGCACGTCGTACACATACATCTGCGGCTCGTTGCCGCCGCCTTCGTCGATGGTGTGAATCCAGTCACCGACTTCGCTGAGGTACTGCGGCTGCGACGAGATCGCGACCACCGAGTTGGTGCGCTCGATCGGCAAGAACCGCACCATGCCCGCCAACGGCATGCCACTGTCGGGCCCGAACATTTTTTGCAGCTCGGGCATCAGTTCGGCGACGGAGGCGCGTTGCAGGCCGAACACACCCACCGACATGCCCTTGAGCCAGTCCACGTCAAAGGTGTCGATGGTGTCCTGATAGTTGGCCAGCTCCTCCGGGGTACCGGCCAGGCTCAGCACATTGCGCGCCGGGTCAACCAGCAGAAAGGCATTCTCGCGGGCAAACGGCTTGAGCAATTTCTGCATCTCGGTGGCCGAGATATAACGCAGTGGAAACAGTCGCGCCGACAAGCCGTTGGACGGTTGCGCCACGCGCATCTGCGGCACCAGCTTGCCCGCCACCGCCTGGTTGGCCGGCAAAATCACATAGCGGTTGCCCTGCTTGATCATGGCGTTGTCGGTCCACGACAACAGGGTTTCGAGAATCGACAGCGCCTGCTCCTTGTTCACCGGTTTGGAGGTGGAAAAGCTGACGTTACCCTTCACCCCCTGGGCAATGCTGTAGTTCTCATGCAGCAGGTCGCCCATCACGCTGTTGATCACCGCCTCGATTGGCTGGTCGGCGAAGTTGAACACGATGTCGCCGCCCGCCTGCGCCTTGCCGGCCGGGGCCGCTGTGGGTTGGCGCACGAACTGCTGGTTGCCGCGAATCAATTGGCGCTGGGGCGGCGTCTTGGCCTGGGGCTGGCTGCTGTCGACCGGGGCCTGTTCGCTGGCCGGGTCCACGGGCGGGCGTTGCGCGCCGGTGCCCTGCATCGCCTCATGCAGCAAGGCCTCGTCCGGGTCCAGATGCTCAGGGAATGTGCCGCAGCCACCGAGGGAAACGGCGGTGGCCAGGCAAAACACGGTGGTGCGCAAAGCGCCGGGGAATGTATCGATCAAGGGGCGGACTCGTGAGGAAGGGTAATCGGGGGTGTGGTCGACGGCGGCGGCAGACGCAGGCCTCGCAGGCTCAGGGTCTGCGTGCGGCCGTCGAGGACAAAGCGGGCTTCGCGGGGTGTCAGGTGTTCCAGGCGCCAGCCGTTGGGCAGGGTCTGGTCCTGGTGGACTTTCAAGGGCGGGCCGTCCGCGCGTTTGAGCAGTGCGACGCGCAGGTCGCCGTCCAGTACGATGCCGGTCAGCGTCAGGCTCGACAGGCTGGAAACGGCGGCTTGGCCAACCGCGCGGTCAGGGCTGCGGTCAGGGCTGAACAGCGGCGCCTGCCAGGTGCCGGCGAGGCTTTCCAGGGTTGCGCTCGGGGCCACCAGTACCTTGGCCGTGGCGTTGGCGCGCGCATCGGGTTCGGGCGCCGGCAACCACTCAGGCGCATCGCCGATGCTGCTGAGGATGCCGACCATCAACAGGCCCAACAGCCCGGCCACGCCGAGCAACAGCCACTCCAGGGGACGCAGTGCGTTGATCATCGGCGCACCTGCGCGGCGGAAGCCGGTTGCAGGTAGCCACGCACGAGCAGGTGCACCACCAGTTGACCGGCACCACCGCTGGCGGGCGCGTTCGGCCCACGGCGGATGCTCATCTCATCGACAAACAGAAACGGGCGCTGGTACTCCAGCTCATGCAGGATCGCGGTCAAGGGTTCGATGGCGCAGTTCAGGGTCAGGCTGACTTTGACTTGGCGGTAGGGTTCGCTGTCGTCCTGCTCGGGGGTGATCGGCATGCGCTGCGTGAGGCTGCAGCCGCCACCGAGGCCGGCGCGGCTGTTGATCAGGTCGGCGATGCGTTGCATCAGGTCCGCCGCCACGGCGCTGGGGTCATCGCCGGGCAGCAGGCTGGTGCTGCTGGCCGGGTCCTGGCGGGCCTCCTCGAGTTGCTGACGCAGGGAATCACCCTGGCGCAATATGCCGGCGTAGCGTTGCTGCTGTTCGCGCAGCTGCTCGGCCTGCTCGCCCATCTCGCGCAAGGGGCCGGCGAACCAGCTGTCGACCAATAGCCAATACGCGGCGCCGAGCACCAGGGCCAGGCCGATCAGGGCTGCGCCACGGCGCTCACGGGGTGTCAGTGGTCGGCGCATCGGCGGCCTCCTGGTGCAGGTGGGCGCGCAAGGAAAATTGATCCTTGCCGGTTTGCGCGTCGGGTTGGATCACCCCTTCGAACTGGGCATTTTCCAGGCTGTGGCAGCCCTTGATGCGGGTGATCAGGGCACTGGCCTTGGCGCTTTGCCCGGAGAATGAAACGTCGGCGCCGTCGTTGACTTCCAACTGGTCGATCCAGGTGTCGGA
The DNA here is from genome assembly GCF_900005715.1 of Pseudomonas sp. 34 E 7. Taxonomy (NCBI): domain Bacteria; kingdom Pseudomonadati; phylum Pseudomonadota; class Gammaproteobacteria; order Pseudomonadales; family Pseudomonadaceae; genus Pseudomonas; species Pseudomonas sp. 34 E 7. The sequence continues at coordinate 281 of NZ_CVTX01000177.1, read as the reverse complement.
CGGCAGGCAGGCGGTCAGTTCGTTGAGCAGCCCGGCCAGCGGCGGTTGGGCGGTCTTGCGGCGAATCAGGTACTGCGCGGCGCCACGGGTATTGAGCAGTTGCTGGCGCAGGGCCTGGATCTGGGCGACCTGGGCTTTTTGCGCGCGCACGCTTTGCTGCATGCTGTCGAGCACGCGCTGGCGGTCGTTGAGCCACAGCAGCATGGCGGCAATCAGCAAGGCGCCGCACAGCCACGGCAGGCTGCGTTGCAGGCCTTTGCCCGCCGGGCGCTGGCGTGGAC
>NZ_CVTX01000193.1:52286-54217 GCF_900005715.1 Pseudomonas sp. 34 E 7 | reverse complement strand
GAAGCCGGCCCGCGCCTGGCGGGCCGGGTATTGCCCGCAATTATCAGTGACGCGCTGCTGGCGTTGCACCGTGAGCAAGGCGTGGACGTGCGCTTGAATGTCGCCGTGGCGTCGATCGAGGCCGACGCTGTACGCCTGGTGGATGGGCACACGCTGCCGTGCGACCTGGTGGTGGTCGGTATCGGCATGCAACCCAATGTCGAACTGGCTGCGGCGGCCGGGCTGGACGTGGGGCAGGGCATTCGTGTCGACGCGCAGTTGCGCACCAGCGCGGCGAAAATCTACGCGGCGGGGGACGTCTGTGAGTTCCGTCTTGGCGGGCTTTACCAGCGCCAGGAAACCTGGCGCAACGCCGAGGCTCAGGGGCGGCATGCCGCCTTGAATCTGCTGGGCCGCGCATTGCCTTTCGAGGCCGTGCCGGGGTTCTGGTCCGACCAGTATGACTGGGGCTTGCAGACCGTCGGTGTGATGACGCCGAGCACGGTCAGCCGGCACCTGCCCGATGGCGGCCTGCTGCTGTTCTATCTGGATGACAACGGACATTTGCAAGGCGCCTGCGGTTGGGCGCCGGGCAACCGCGTGGCCAGGGACATCAAGCTGTGCGAACGCCTGATCGCCGCCCGTGTGCCATTGTCATCGGCTGCCCTGGCGGATCCGGCTATTTCTCTCAAACAATGGCTGCGAGGCTGATATGCGCCACTTGCTGGTATTTCAATCCTTATGGGCGATGCAAACCGAACCCGGCCCGCTCGAGGCGCAGCTGGATCGCATCGCCGCCGCCGGTTTCGATGGCGTCACCGACCATTACTGGCAGGCCGACGCAGTTGCACGCCTGCACGCAGCCACCGCCGCGCGCGGCTTGCAGATTGAAGGCCAACTGTTCCCGCAGACGGTGGACGACCTGGCGCGCGCCCTGGAGGTGATCAACCGTCATGGCTGTCACCACCTGACCCTGCAAGCCGACGTGCGTCCGCGCACCCAGGCCGAGGCGGGCCGGTTGATCGAGGGCTGGCAACGCCTGGCCGAGCAGGTGGATTTCCCGATCCTGCTGGAAACCCACCGTTATCGTCTGACCAGTGATCTGCTGTTCACCCTCGACCTGCTGGCGAAAATGCCTGACTTGAAACTGCTGGCCGATCTGTCCCACTACGTGGTCGGGCGCGAATTGCCCGAGCCCGGCGACGCCGATGACGATGAGCAGATACGTACCATCCTGCGCCGTAGCTGGGGCTTTCATGGTCGCGTGGCCAGCAGTGAACAGGTGCAGGTGGCGCTGGATTTCCCGCAGCATCAGCCGTGGGTAGAGCGATTTACCGGATGGTGGCGCTACGGGATCGAGGATTGGCTGGCCCGCCCCGAGACGCCGCGAAGCCTGTCGTTCACCTGCGAACTCGGCCCGCCGCCTTACGCGATCACCGGCGCGGACGGCCGAGAGCTCAGTGATCGCTGGGCCGAAGCGCTGAAGCTCAAGGCGCTGATTCGCCAGGTGTGGGACCGCTCACTGGCGACGACAGCGCATCAGGCCAGCAAGCCGGTGCTGACCGCCACGATCAAAAACACCCCCAGCAGCGCGCGGTAGATCACGAACGGCCAGGTGGAGAAGCGTTCCAGAAACTTCATCAGGCCCCAGATGGCGAAGAACGCCGATATGCTCGCCACCACCAGGCCGAAGATCAAATGCGGCCAGGCATGGGCGGGCATGTCGGTGTGCAGCAGCACCCACAGTTCTTTCAAACCGGCCAGGGCAATGGCGGGCAGGCCCAGCAGGAACGAGAACCGTGCGGCTTCTTCGCGTTTGAAGTTCAGGAACAGTGCTGCGGTCAAGGTCGAGCCCGAACGCGATACGCCGGGGATCAACGCGCCAATCTGCGCAATCCCGACGATCAGCGCATCGCGCAAACGCATCTGGCTCACGTCGCGGGTGTGGCGGG
>NZ_CVTX01000193.1:47222-52268 GCF_900005715.1 Pseudomonas sp. 34 E 7 | reverse complement strand
AACACCGCCATTACCACACAGGCAATCCCGATCACCATCAGCCCGCGCAGTGGCGAGTTGCAGCTATTCAAGGTCGAGGACAGCGCCAGGCCGGCAATGCAGATCGGGATCGTCGCCAGCACAATCGCCACTGCCAGCTTGAACCAGCGGTCGTTGTAGTCACCCCGGCGTACGGCACTGATGCTGCCGGTGGTCACTTGCTGCACATCGCGCCAGAAATAGCTCACCACCGCCGCCAGCGCCGCCAACTGCATCGCTGCGGAAAACGCCGAGCCCGGGTCTTGCCAGCCGAGCAGGGCGGGTACTACGCGCATATGGGCGGTGGACGACACCGGCAGCAGCTCGGTAATGCCCTGGATCACCCCCAGGATGAAAATCTGCAGGTAATCCAGGGAGGCGAACCCCACATCCAGGCCGGCGGAGCAGACGTTAGTCAAAATACAAGTCCTTGAAAAAAGGGATAACCGGCGAAGTTTATTCTAAATGTTTCAGGATTTCGGCCTGGGCGGTCGCTATCTGCAATCGGTTCAGCCAATAGAAAGGTTGGGCAATGTATTGGCGCTGGCCAGCGCTTTTGTGAACAATGGCGCCCTGCGTTTTTTCACTGAGAGCCCCATGCCTGAAACCACCGTTGAATTGATCCAGACCGGCCCTGAACACGCCGAGCTGATCCGCAATCTCTACCAGTACTACGCCTATGAGTCTTCGGACTGGGAGCAGGAAGACGTCGAGGCCGATGGCCGTTTCTACATCCACGACGAGCACCTGACCCGCTATTGGCAAGACCCGCAGTGGAGCGCCAATCTGTTACTGGTGGACGGTTATATCGCCGGCTTCCTGCTGATCGAAGGCAGCGAATTGCCGGGCATCGACGCCCTGGAACTGGCCGACCTGTTCATCCTCAAGCGCTACCGCCGCAAAGGCATCGGCCGCGCCATCGCCACCCAGGTGCTGTGCAGCGGCGAGGACAATTGGCTGGTGCGTTTTTTTGATCAGGACGAAGTGTCCCAGGCGTTCTGGCGCACGGTGCTGGATAACTTGCCGCGTCCGGTGCAGACCCTGGAGCTGGACGATGAGCCGCACCTGATGAGCTACCTGATTACCCACGCTTCACTGCATTGATCGATTATTGGCCCCGCCCGCAGAGCATCTGCTGCATCGCCTGCGGCGGTTGCCCGAACGCCCTGAGAAACGCCTGGCGCATGCGCTCGCGATCACCGAACCCGGTTTCGCGGGCCACGACTTCAACCGGGTGGCGACTGGTTTCCATCATGGCCCGTGCCGCTTCCACGCGCAGCGCTTCGATGGCCTTGGCCGGCGTCTGCCCGGTTTCTTCGCGAAACACCCGGCTGAACTGGCGCGGGCTGAGGCGGGCGACCTCGGCCAGGGCGTCCACCGATAGGTCGTGGGTGAGGTTTTCCCGGGCGTAGGCCAGGGCCAGTTGTACGCGGTCGGACTTGGGGTCCAGTTCGAGCAGGGCTGACAGTTGCGATTGTTCACTGCCGCGCCGCTGCGCGATCACCAACTTGCGGGCGATGCGTCGGGCCAGGTCACTGCCCAGGTCGTTCTCCACCATCGCCAGTGCCAGGTCGACCCCGGCGCTCATGCCGGCGCCGGTCCAAACCTGGCCGTCCACCACGAATAACTTGTCGTCTTCCAGGCGAATGTGCGGGTAGCGCTTGCGAAACGCTGGCGCGTGGATCCAGTGGGTGGTGGTGCGCTTGCCGTCGAGCAAACCCGCTTCGGCCAGCACGAAAATGCCCATGCACAGCGAGGCCACGCGGCGCGATTGCGCAGAAGCCGCCTTGACCATCTCCAGCAGATTGGCTTCCGGCAGGCGAAACTCCAGGTAGCCGCTGACGATCAGCGTGTCATAGCCCTCGGGACGAATCGCCGTGGTGTTTACCGAAAACCCCTGGGACGTCATGACGGCGCCGCCGCTTTCCGACACCAGATGAAAGGCATAGGCCGGCTCGCCTCGCAGCAGGTTGGCGCACTCGAACACCGAGCCCAGGCTGAGGCTCAGGGACTGGAAGTTCGGGTAAACCATCAGCGCAACGCTGTGCATCGTTATTCTCCAAGGGGCGCGGGAGGGAGGATTGTCGCCGCGTACCGGATAAACGGCAACTGCCGGTGGCGAATGTCCGGAATCCTTGCGGATATGACATTGTGAGCCTGCGCCCCGGTCCCTAACATTGCCCCAACGAACTAGACGACTGGTCTAATCGCAAGGGGCCAAGCATGCATAGCCAAACCAGAAGCGCACGGCAGACCATTCTTGACAGTGCACAAGCGATTGTCGGCGCCAAGGGATTTTCTGCGGTGGGGTTGAACGAAATCCTGCAAGCCGCCGAGGTGCCCAAGGGCTCGTTTTATCACTACTTCACCTCCAAGGACGCGTTCGGGGTGGTGCTGCTCGATACCTACTTCGATCACTACATCGAGGGCATGCAGCAGCTGTTCAGCCAGCCGGGCGTGTCCCACTACGCCAGGCTGATGCGCTACTGGCAGGGCTGGATCGACAACCACACCGGCTGCACCGACGCCGGCAAATGCCTTGCCGTCAAACTCGGCGCCGAGGTGTCAGACCTTTCAGAGCCGATGCGCCTGGCATTGCAGCGCGGCACGTCACGCACCATCGAGTTGCTCGCCATGGCGCTGCGGCACGGCGAGCAAGACGGCTCGCTGATGCTTGAGCAACCTGCCGAAAGCCTGGCCCGACGCCTGTATGCGTTGTGGCTGGGGACCAGCGTCATGGGCAAGATCACCCGTACCACCGCGCCGTTCGATGAGGCGCTGGGCCTGACCCGACAGTTGTTGGGCCACCCCGAAAACCCTGCTATTCACCACGATCGAGGCACTGGAAAATGAAAGTATTAATGGTACTGACCTCTCACGACCAGCTGGGCGATACCGGCCGCAAGACCGGCTTCTGGCTCGAAGAGTTTGCCGCTCCCTATTACGCGTTCAAGGACGCCGGCGCCGAGGTGGTGCTGGCATCGCCTGCCGGTGGCCAGCCGCCGCTGGACCCGGTCAGCGATCAGCCCGATGCGCAGACCGAACAGACTCACCGCTTCAACGCCGACCCTGCCGCGCAGCAGGCCCTTGCCACTACGGTGAAATTGGACGCGGTCAACGCCGATGACTTCGACACCGTTTTCTACCCAGGAGGCCACGGCCCGCTGTGGGACCTGGCCGAGTCGCCGGTGTCCATCGCGCTGATCGAGTCGTTCGAGCGTGCCGGCAAGCCTGTCGGGTTGGTCTGCCACGCACCGGGCGCCTTGCGTCACGTCAAGGCGGTCAACGGCGAGCCCTTGGTCAAGGGCCGTCGCGTCACGGGGTTCTCCAACTCGGAAGAAGCCGCCGTGGGCCTGACTGACGTCGTGCCGTTCCTGGTGGAAGATGAATTCAAGAAACTGGGCGGCAAGTACGAGAAGGGCGCCGATTGGCAGTCGTTCGTGATTGTCGATGGTCTGCTGGTGACGGGGCAGAACCCCGGCAGCTCCAGTGAAGTGGCCGAGGCCCTGTTGAACCTCACCGCTTAACTTAACCCCACCGACTTAACCCCACCGATAGATGCATGTGGCGGCTCGCAAGAGTCGCCAGTGTTTTCGCTCGTCCTGAATTTGGAATATCCCCATGGCTCATCCGTTGAACACCCCCGTAAAACTGGGGCATCACACCCTGAACAACCGCATCGTGCTGCCGCCCCTGACCCGCCAGCGCAGCGCACAACCGGGCGATATCGCCACCGACTTGATGGCCACGTACTACCGTCAACGCGCCAGCGCCGGTTTCATGGTCAGCGAGGGCACCCAGATCGAGCCTCGCGGCCAGGGTTACGCGTGGACGCCGGGGATCTACACGCCGGCGCAGATCGACGGCTGGCGCAAGGTCACCGAGGCGGTGCATGCCGAGGGCGGCGTGATCTTCGCCCAGCTGTGGCATGTGGGCCGTGTGTCCCACAATGCCTTGCAACCCGACGGCGCCGCACCGGTCGCCCCCTCGGCCATCCAGGCCCTGCAGGCCAAGGCCTTTATCGAAACGGCGCCCGGTGCCGGTGAGCTCAAACAACCGCCGGTCCCCCGCGCCCTGACGGTGCTGGAGATCGAGGAACTGGTCGGCCACTACGCACAGGCGGCGCGCAATGCCCTGGACGCCGGCTTCGATGGAGTGGAGATTCATTCGGCTAACGGTTACCTGGTCAACCAGTTCATCTCGGCCCATTCCAACCAGCGCGATGATGAATACGGTGGCACGCTGGACAATCGCCTGCGCTTTTTGCGCGAAATCGTCGAAGCCGTGTGCCGCGTAGTCGGCCCTGAGCGCGTCGGCGTGCGTTTTTCGCCGTTGTTCAGTGGCACCGATCAGGAGCGTGTCTACATCGGCCTGGTGGAAGAAGACCCGCACCACACCTATATCGAAGCGATCAAGGTGCTGGAGCAGTCGGGTATCGCCTATGTCTCCATCGCCGAAGCCGACTGGGACAATGCTCCCGACCTGCCGGACAGCTTCCGCCAGGCCGTGCGCAGCACCTTCAGTGGATGCATCATTTATGCCGGCCGCTACACCGCCGAACGTGGCGCAACACTGGTGGACGCCGGGCTGGCGGACCTGATTGCATTCGGCCGGCCGTTCATTGCCAACCCGGACCTGCCGCAGCGGATCTTCAATGGCTGGCCGTTGAATGCGTTGAAGGCTGAGGGGTTGTATGGCGGGACCGAGGCCGGGTATGTGGATTATCCGGAATATGTTCAACCAGGCTGAGTTCGACAGCTACCCTGTGGCGAGTCGGGGAGGGCTGCGCCCTCCAGCGGGCATAGGTATCTACACAATTTTGGTGCGACACTGCACCTGTGGCGAGGGAGCTAACGCGTATCTACCTGACGCTCCGAGATCCAAATGTGGGAGGGGGCTTGCCCCCGATGACGGCCTCAGGGCCAGCCAGTATCTTGGATCAGACCGAGTACATATCCGTTTCTGCGGTAACGGCCACTTAGGGTTCCGCCCTGACGGCGGCTCACTTTTGAAAAGCGCAAAAGTAAG
>NZ_CVTX01000193.1:0-47172 GCF_900005715.1 Pseudomonas sp. 34 E 7 | reverse complement strand
TCGGCCAGCGTGGTTTGACGGGGCGCTTAAGATCAAAAGCAGATCAAGATCAAGATCACGAGCGGCTCGCTTCGCATCGTGGTTACGGTTGGGCGCTGCTGAGTTGTGTGGGTACCTATGCTCCAGAGGGAGCAAGGTCACTCGCCACAGGGGGGTGGTTTATTCGACGCGCAGCACAATCTTGCCGATATGGTCGCCACCTTCCATGCGGGCGTGAGCCTGGGCGGCGTCGGTGTATTCGTACACCTTGTCGATGATCGGCAGGCAACGCCCTTCGCTCAGCACCGGCCAAATGTGTTCACGCAACTGCTCGGCGATGGCGGCCTTTTCTTCGCGGGTGCGTGCGCGTAGCAGGGAACCGGTGATGACCGCACGTTTGCCGAGTATGGTCAGCAGGTCCACCTCATTGGCCTTGGCGCCACCGAGGAAGCCCAGTATCACCAGGTGGCCGTCCATGCCCAGGGCCTTGAGGTTGTTGTTGAGGTAGGAGGCACCCATGATGTCGAGAATCACATCGACGCCTTTACCTGCAGTTTTCTCGGCGATGACCTGGGCAAAATCCTCTTCGCGATAATTGATCGGCTGCGCCCCGAGCTTGGCGATCGCCGCGCATTTATCGGCGCTGCCGGCGGTGGCGAATGCCTCGATACCGAATTCCCGGCAGAGCATCAGGGCGGTGGTGCCGATACCGCTGGTGCCGCCGTGGATCAGCGCGCGCTGGCCGTTGCAGGCGCCGCCGAGACCGAACAGGTTGGCCCAGACGGTGAAGAAGGTCTCCGGCACGGCCGCCGCTTGAATCCAGTCCATGCCTTCGGGAATCGGCAGCGCCTGGCTGGCCGGCACCGCGCAGAACTGCGCATAGCCGCCGCCATTGGTCAGTGCGCAGACCTTGTCGCCGAGTTCGTATTGATGCACGCCTTCGCCCAGCGCCACCACTTCACCGGCCACTTCCAGGCCGGGGATCGGGCTCATGCCGGGTTTCATCGGGTATTTGCCGGCACGTTGCAGGGCGTCGGGACGGTTGACCCCGGCGGCATGCACGCGAATCAGGATCTCGCCGGGGCCGGCCACCGGTACGTCTGCGCGACGCGGCTGCAGCACGTCGGGGCCGCCGGGAGCGGTGATTTCGATCAGGGTCATTTCTTGAGGCAGGGTCATGGATGGGTTCCTGTAACGATGAGCGTACGGGTTGGGACCATAACGAGCGGTCGACGGTTCAGCCAGATCATGCCCGCTTCCAGCTGCAGTGCAACCACCATGGCGCCAACCTTCCCCATCGGTCAGGTTTTGCACGAGTGGTTGCGAACCGAACACATTGAGCGTGCGATAGCGTTCATCCTGGTGTCAGAGAGTTCGCCCCTCAGTGCATCTTGCTATGGTCCATGTGGCTATGATCCATCCCATCCAAACCACGCGCTGGCGCTTCCACTTCGATGGTCTGCTCAGTGCCCTTGGCGTCTTTTACCACAAGGGTCAGCGGCACCTGGTCGCCTTCCTTGATCTGGCCGGTCAGGCCCATCAGCATCACGTGGTAGCCATTCGGGTCGAGCTTGACGGCTTTGCCTGCGGGCAGGGCCACCGAGTCCACCGGGCCCATGCGCATTACGTCGTCTTTCATGCTCATTTCATGGATCTGCACGTCTTTGGCCACTGGTGAAGCCACGCGCAGCAACTGGCTGTCAGCGTCGGCGGTGACGGTCATGAACGCGCCGCTGGACGGTTGGCCGGGCACGGTGGCACGTACCCAGGCGTCGCTCACTTGCACCTGGGCGCTGGCGTGGGCGGCGAGGCCGAGCAGGGTGAGGCCGAGGGTGAGACGCTTGAGGTGTTGAACGGCAGTCATTAGCAGACCTCCATGACGGTGAGCAGGTCTTCTGCGCACTCTTTAGCGGTAAGGGATGCCTGCAAGCCAAGGCGCAGGTTGCCACGGGTATCGAACACGAAACTGGTGGCGGTGTGGGACAGGGTGTAGGTGTCGCCGGCGGGGATCTTTTCATAAAAGATCCCGAATTCCTTGGCGGCCACGGCGATTTCTTCCGGGGTGCCATACAGGGCTTCGAAGCTGGGGTCGAAGGCCTTGACGTATTTATCGAGTATCTCGGGGGTGTCTCGCTCGGGGTCCAGGGTGATGAACACCACCTGCATGATTTCACCGTCGCGGCCCATCAGCTTCTTCGCCTGGGCGGCGCGCGCCAGGGTGGTCGGGCAGACCGCCGGGCACTGGGTGAAGCCGAAGAACACCACGGGCATCAGGCCACGGTACGAGCTCAGGGTGACGGTTTCGCCGTCGGTGTTCTTGAGCTTGAAGGTGCGCCCCATGATCTTGTCACTGAGGTCCTTGCCGTAATTGAAATCCAGCTTGGGGCTGTAGTCACAGCCGCCCAGCAGGCTGCCAAGGCCCAACAGGCCCATGCCGGTCAGCACTTTGCGGCGGGTGAATAACGTACTCATCAACTGTGCATCCTGTGAAACGCCTGAATGGCTCTGGAGTTGCCCACCCGGCTTTGAAAAGGAGTAACGAGAAGGGTGCAGAGTCTAGCAACCCTGGGCCCCGGCGTAATCTGCGACGTTCTGCCACAGGGGCGCGCTGCGCTCTATCCTTTTGTGGCTTCGGTGGTAGGGGCGCGGCGATGAAATCGAGCTGCCTCGAGCGGGCGCTGATCGCCTGGGCCCTGTATTCCTGCGTACTGGTGAACCTGTTCCTACGCGGTTTGGGGGCATGGGCACATGGTCGGTCAACAGCTTGATGGCCACGGCGGCCAGTCAGGCGCAGTGGACGGCGGCCAGCCGATAATTTTCCGACAAGGGGTGGGCTGGCCTGTCTTCCAGCAACATCTCGAACTACTTTGCCTGCCCCGTATGCAGGGCTTCAATCGTATTTTGACCGGCCTGGTTGCTGAGGATAAGGCGTCAGGGCCGGTAAACAGGCCCTGACGCTTGCGCCAATCAAAGCGCAGACAACGTGACCAATAGGCCTTACGCAGCCATTGGTTTACTCGTCATGGCCTTTTTATGAGCCGCTTTCATCGCTTCCATTTCAGCCCCGAGTTCCTCCAGCACCGCTTTGCCCAGAAGCTTCCTGGCCTCTGGAAACATCTCGGTTTCTTCTTCTTCGATATGGTGCTCCAGCAGCTCCTTGACCACTTTGACTCGACCGGAAAACTCGGTGGTGGACGGGTCGGTCTGCTTCAGGTCGGGCAGCACCAATGAGTCGACGGTGCGGTGCTCTTCCTTGGCTTCGTGGTACATGATGTCTTGTTCCTTGCCGCCGGCTTTTCTGAAAGCAGGGTAGAGAATTTCTTCTTCCAGCTTGGTGTGCAGGGTGATTTCCATCTCCAGCTTGGCCAGCAAGTCGGTGCGTTTTTTCACCCCGCGTTCGGTGGATTCGCTCAATTGGGTCAGCAGGGTCTTGACGCGTTCGTGGTCGGCTTTGAGAAGGTCGATGGCATTCATGTGGAACCTCACGGGTAATGGTCGGGCATGTCGAAACGCACGCCTCGTGAGTAAGCTCATTGCATCACGCGTACCAACTTCTCAGGCCAGTAAATTATGTTTTAAATCAAATGGATGGCGTCAACCCGTCGGGTGGTTGTCGTGCAGCTTGCATGATCGGGGGTTGCCGGGATTGCACAACGCACAACCGCCGCCGCTGTTGAAGTGCGTTGCTGAACAATTCGATGGAACCCCTGGCGCATTTGCTTGACCTAACCCTTAGACTTCAGGAGGTGAAGCATGCAAATTGAATATATCTGGATCGTACTGGCAGTGATTCTGCTGCTGTTGGAACTGTGGGCCATCAACATCGTGTTGCGCAGTACCGGCGGCTGGGAGACCAAGGGCTTATGGGTGGTGGTGCTGATCTTCGTACCCCTGCTGGGGCTGATCGCCTGGGCGATGTTCGGGCCCAAGCGCGAGATGGCGCAACCACGTAAACACTGAAGCGTTCAGTTAAAAAAACAGGCGCCCCATGGGGCGCCTGTTTTTATTGCGGTGGACGGATCAACCCGCAACAGCCTGGGCAATCGCCTCATTGAACGCCGGCAAATCGTCCGGCGTGCGTGAGGTGATCAAGGTCCAGCCATTGGCCTTGCATTCCTTCACCTGGGCGTCGACCACACTGGCGGCGCCAGCGTTCTCCAGATCGATACGCACGCTTTTAAACGCAGTCAGGGTCTTGCCTTTGACCACGCCCGCGTCGATCAACGTCCACGGGCCGTGGCAGATGGCCGCGATGGTCTTGCCGGCCTGGGCGAACTCGCTGATCAAGCGCAGCGCGGCGCTGTCCTGGCGCAGGGTATCGGCATTGACGGTGCCGCCAGGGATGACCAGCGCGTCGAAGTCGCTGCCGATCACGTCCGACAGTTGCACGTCGGATTCCACGGTCTGGTCCTTTTCCGTATCGCCCACGAAGGTCTGGGTAGTGCCACCTTTGCTGGAGGCGTGCGTCACGGTCGCGCCGAAACCACGCAGGGCTTGCAGAGGCTTGAGCAGTTCATCGCGCTCGATGCCGGTATTGGAGGTGATGATCAGGATTTTCTTACCGTTGAGTTGCGCACTCATAAGCGGGTGTCTCCTGTTTGGGTAAGTGAATTAATGGGCGTATTTGCCTTGCAGCGCCTTGGCTTTTTCCAGGTGTGCTTCAAGGGTCGGCAGGGTCTTGGTGGCGAAAGCTTTCAACTCGGCGTTGTCCGAGGACTCTGCTTCCTTCTTGAACAGTGCGACGGTTTTCTCGTGGGCGTCCACCTGGTTGTTGGCGTAGGCCTTGTCGAACGATTCATCGCGCATTTCCAGGATGGCTTTCTTCGCCTTGTCAGTCAGGGCGGCGTCATCCGGTACTTCGATATCGAGTTTTTTCGCCAGTGCCATCAGTTCCTGGTTGGCCTTGGTATGGTCGGTAATCATGTGCTGCGCGAAGGTCTTCACGTCCGCCGAACTGCTTTTTTCCAGCGCCAGTTTGCCGGCTTCCACCTCGGTGATACCGCCCTGGGCGGCGCTCTCGACAAAGTCGTTGGAGGTGGCGGCCATCGCGGTGGAAATCGAGCCTGCAACCAGCGCGAATGTCAGGCCCATGTGTTTCATCAGTCGAGTCGTCATGGTGTCTCTCCTTGGAAATGGCGTGTTGCCGTTACGAGACTGTTGAACCGGCGCCCGGGTAAAAGGTTTAAATTTTTTTTGCACGCATTGACCGAACGGCAAGCGTGGCAATTTCCTTGAACTAATCCAAATTCACAGGGTTCTGCTGCATAGGGTCGCCACTGTGGGTGACCTGTCATTACCAGGAGATAGCACCGTGACTGATCACAAGCCCGCCGATAAAACCCCCGCGCCCGTCAGTTCCGAAGACGCGCAAAAGGGCAATGCCGACGACACTAAAGGGCAGTCCCTGGAACGTCCGAACCCCAGGACCGAAACCATCGATAAAGTGGTGACGCCGACCTCGATCAAGGACCTTGAGCGCCAGACCGATGCGATCAATGAGAAGCTCAGCAAGGGACAGCTCAGCAAGGGGCAGTGAGCATGGCCCGTTCCATCAGCGCGTCGGAACTGGGAATCGAGCTCAAGCCTGGCGATGACAGCAGCCTGTTCAAGTGGTTTATCGCCAGCTTCCTGATGGGCAAGCGCATTCAGGCGCCGATTGCCGCGCAGGCGTACAGGGTGATCATTGAAGAGGAGGGCCGCGACACGCCGCGTAAATTGCAGCACTGCACGTCGCGGCAACTGGTCGCCATGTTGGGGCGCGCGCATTACGTGCGTTACGACGAAACCACGGCCCAGCGCCTGTTGGACCTGAGCGCAAAACTCAATGCCGATTACAGCGGCAGCATCACCCGGATGCTTGAGGCCAGCGACGACCGCCAGGCGTTCGAAAGGCGCCTGGGTGAGTTCGACGGCGTCGGGCCCAAGACCATCGAGATTTTCATGCGCGATGCGGCCACGGTGCTGTTTTGACAGCACCGCTGTATGTGGGCTGTGCTGGCTGGAGCCTGCCCCGCGAGCATTGGCCGGCCTTCCTTGGGCAAGGCACGCATCTGCAGCGCTACGCTTCGCGTTTCAATGCGGTGGAAATCAACAGTTCGTTTTATCGGCCCCACTTGCCGAAAACCTACGCGCGCTGGCGCGATTCGGTGCCTGCGGGGTTTCGTTTTTCGGTCAAGATGCCCAAGCGGATCACCCACGAGCTGCGCTTGCAGCAGTGCGCCAGCGCCCTGAACGAGTTTCTCGCGCAATGCCTGCAACTGCACGAAAAGCTCGGTTGCCTGCTGGTTCAGCTGCCGCCGTCCTTGAGTTATGAACCGCTGGTTGCCCGCGCCTTTTTCGAGGCGCTGCGCCAGGGTTTTGCCGGCGCCGTAGTGCTGGAGCCGCGCCATGCCAGTTGGCTGGCGGCTGGGAGTCTGTTGCGAGCCCTGGAGATTGGCTGGGTCACCGCCGACCCCGATGTCATTGCCGCAGGCGATGCCTGGCACGGCGTGCATTATTGGCGCCTGCATGGCTCGCCTCGCATTTATCACAGCGCTTATGGGCATGAGCGGGTGCAGGCGTATGCGCGGTTGTTGCGCCAGTCGATGGAGGAGGGCATTCCCACTTGGTGCATCTTCGATAACACCGCCAGCGGCCATGCGATCGCCGATGCCCTGGACCTGCTGGACCTTCATCGGTCGCACCTCCCGACCTGATTGAAAAAAGCCTCGCCGGTTTACCTGGGCCGGGGCAGGGCGCCGCCGTGTACAGCTCGCGAGATAAACGCAATGGCTGGTTGCCTGGGCGATCGCCGGTTACTCTCTGGGTTCAGTTCAGGGAGAGGTGACCCGATGTCGTTGATCACAACCATCGAAGACTTACGCAAGCTTGCGCAAAAACGTGTGCCCCGCATGTTCTACGACTACGCCGATTCCGGCTCCTGGACTGAGAGCACCTACCGGGCCAATGAAAGCGATTTTGCCCGTATCAAATTCCGTCAACGCGTGGCGCGCAATATCGATGAACGTTCGATCCGCGCCAGCATGATTGGCCAGGACATGGCCATGCCGGTGGCGCTGGCACCTACCGGCCTTGCGGGCATGCAGCACGCCGATGGCGAGATCCTCACCGCGCGCGCCGCTGCGGCTTTTGGCCTGCGCTATACCTTGTCGACCATGAGCATCTGTTCGCTGGAAGACATCGCCGAGCACGTCGGCCAGCCCTTCTGGTTCCAGTTGTATGTGATGCGCGATCGCGGGTTTATCGAGCGCTTGATCGAGCGGGCCAAGGCGGCGGGTGTTGATGCGTTGGTGTTGACGCTGGACCTGCAGATCCTCGGGCAGCGTCACAAGGATTTGATCAATGGCTTGTCGGCGCCGCCCAGGCTGACCCTGCCGAACATCCTCAACATGATGACCAAGCCGCGCTGGGTGATGGGCATGCTCGGCACGCAGCGTCGTGGTTTCGGCAATATCGTCGGGCATGTGACGGGCGTGGCCGACATGAGTTCGCTGTCGGCGTGGACTGCCCAACAATTTGACCCGCGCTTGAGCTGGGACGATGTGGAGTGGATCAAGAAGTGCTGGGGCGGCAAGCTGATCATCAAGGGCATCCTCGATGTGGAAGACGCACGCCTGGCGGTCAATACCGGCGCCGATGCGTTGGTGGTGAGCAACCACGGTGGCCGTCAGCTGGATGGTGCGCCGTCGAGCATCAGCCAGTTGCCGGCGATTGTGGAGGCGGTGGGCAATCGCATAGAGGTGTGGCTCGATGGTGGCATTCGCTCCGGCCAGGACGTACTCAAGGCCATGGCGCTGGGCGCCAGGGGCACGATGATCGGACGCCCGCATCTGTATGGCTTGGGCGCGATGGGCGAAGCGGGCGTGACCAGAGCGCTGGAGATCATCGCCCGTGAGTTGGATGTGTCGATGGCGCTGTGTGGCTATAACGATATACGTGATGTGAATCGCGAGATCCTGCTGCCTGGCACGTTTCCTGACGGCGTTTGATGGGCAAAAAGAAACGGAAAAGTAAAAAGAGTTGTCCACGAAAACCGTGGGTATCTCTGTGGATAACTTTGCAAGGCCCCGGCAGCATTGGCGATTTAACCTGCGATCAATATTTGATCAACTTTCAATGACGGCCAATACGGGCAGGGTTTGCGCTTGACAGGCCTTGGCCAAGCCAGTGCCGAAAAGTGCGTTTATGAGTCACCGTCTCGGCCTGTGGAGTGGCTGACCACCGGTGATGGCATCGTCGTTTGCATCAGCTTGTCCAGCGCCACGCCATAATTGCGCCCGGCCAGGCTCATGCTGTTGTTGTGGCCGGCCCCCGGCACCAGTAACAGCCGCTTGGGTTCCTGGGCGGCTTCGAATAACTGCTGGCTGAAACGCGGTGGTACGTAGCGGTCATCAAGGCCGTGCACCACCAGCAATGGCATATGGATATCGGCCATCTTGTCGATGGAATCGAATTTCTGCGACAGCAACCAGCGCACCGGCAGTGAGGTATCGGCAACGGCCGTGGCGACATCCCCCAGGGACGTGAACGTGGATTCGATTACCAGCCCGCGTACCGGCAACGGCACCTGCCTGCTCAACTCGGCCGCGAGGTCGATGGCCACCGCGCCACCCAGGGAATGGCCGTAGATCAGGCGTTTACCGGGGTCCGGCTGCAAGGTTTGAAAGCGTTCCCAGGCGATGCGCGCGTCTTCATACACCGTGGTTTCCGAAGGCAGGTCGCCCTGGCTTTTGCCAAAACCGCGATAGTCGATGGCCAGCACCGAATAGCCCAGGGCGTGCAACTGTTCGATGCGAAACAGCTGGCCGGTGAGGTTCCAGCGCACGCCGTGCAGATAGAGGATCGCAGGCGCATCCTTGCGCGCGGCCGGGTACCACCAGCCATGGATATTCTGGCCGGATTTGAACGTGGCGGGCTTGATATCGAACTCCTGCACGGCGCTTGGCAGGCCGGTGTACCAGCCTGCGGTGCCCGGCTCGATGCGAAACACCAGTTCGCGCTCCTTGTGTTGCAGCACGGCGCAGCCGACCGGCAGGCCGACGATCAGCAGGGCCATGCACAGCAGCACAAACCGGCGCAGGCCCCGGCGGGGTATGGAAAAAGCTGACATGAAGATTCCAGTACAAAAGCCAAGCTCGGGTTGTACCAGATGGCCCGGGCAGAGCAAAAATTAATACGACGGCCGTGACGCAGGATTGCTTGCAAAGTGTTGCAGCGACCCATCCGGGCAACCGGCTTGACGCTGCATGGCCTGCACGCGATGCTCCGCTTCTTTGAGCAAAGGCCCGACCATGGACAACAGCCCCGTGCGCATCACCGCCGAAGAAACCCTTTCGGACAACTGGTACCTCTTGAAGAAATACAGCTTCGACCTGCGCCGTCGCGACGGCAGTTGGCAAGCCCAGACCCGCGAGGTGTATGACCGGGGCAACGGTGCGACCATCCTGTTGTACAACCGCGAGCAGCGCACGGTGCTGCTGATCCGCCAGTTCCGCATGCCGACTTTCGTCAATGATTACCCCGGTTACCTGATCGAAGCGGCGGCCGGGTTGCTCGACAACGCCAGTCCCGAAGAACGCATCCGCCTGGAAGCCGAGGAAGAGACCGGCTACCGCGTGGGGCATGTCGAAAAAGTCTATGCGGCCTTCATGAGCCCGGGGTCGGTGACCGAGCGCATTCACTTCTTTACCGGCGAATACCAGGCGGGCGACCGGGTTGGCGCCGGCGGCGGCCTGGCGGAAGAGGGCGAGGACATCGAAGTGCTGGAACTGGGGTTCGAGCAGGCGTTGGGGATGGTGGCCAGCGGAGAGATTGTGGATGGCAAGACCATCATGCTGTTGCAGCATCTGGAACTGCGGATGTTGAAAGAGCGTTGGTAGGGGGGAGCCTGACGAGCAAAATGAGGGAGGGGCGGTGCGACGATTCGTCTTGCCCCCGATGGCCATAGATATCGACACAACGCAGTAGCGCCCACCCGTAACCACGATGCGAAGCGAGTCGCTCTGGCTCTGGCTTTTGATCTTGATCTCAGGCGCCCCGTTAAACCACGCTGGCCGAACGCAGGCTTGAATCCGTGGGCAACCCGGCAGGACGCCGGGTTAGCCGCACTGGGCCAAGGATGGCCCATTGCGGCGGCCCACGGATTCAAGCCTGCGTTCGGGCACACCGAGCCCAAGCGAGGTGCCGAGTGGTGGGGCAAGAGCCCTTTGGTTACTTTGGGGCTTTTCCAAAGTGACCCGCCGTCAGGGCGGAACCCTAAGCAGCCGTTACCGCAGAAACGGATATGTACTCGATCTGATCCAACATCCTGGTCGGCCCTGAGGCCGCCATCGGGGGCAAGCCCCCTCCCACATTTGGACCTCGGAGTGTCAGGTAAATACGCGTTGGCTGTTCGGCCGTCATTGGGGGCAAGCCCCCTCCCACCAAAACCAACAAACCCAACCGAAGACCCCCCTCACGCCACCATAATAATCTTCGACACCAACTCCACCACCGTCTTGGCCTGCAATTTCCTCATCAACCGTGCCCGATGCACTTCAACCGTGCGGTGGGAAATCCCCAGGCGCAGGGCGATTTCCTTTGATTTGAGCCCGTTCACGATATGCATGGCAATCTCGCGCTCCCGCGGCGTCAAGTCCCCGGTGCCCTGGTGACTGCGGTCCAGGCGTTCGAAGTGCCAGATCATCAGCTTGAACGGGTCCCTGGGCGTAAGCGTGTAGCCATGGGATTTGGCCCAGAACACCTCGCCGTTGCGATGCTGCATGAAGCGCTCGTCGGAATAAAAACCGTTGTCGCTGTCGAGCAACCAATCATGGCTGCGCTTGCCGATGGCGTGGTAGTCGGCCTTGGACGGGTAGATCAGCAAGGTCAACTGATTGACCAGCGCCTCGCGGGCATAGCCGAACAGTTTCAGGAACGCGTCGTTGCAGTCGAGTATCACGCGGTTGCTGGTGACCAACTGCGGAGCGGGGGACAGTTTGAACGCCAGGCGTTCGAGGTCTTGCAAGGGCTGGGTAAACACGGTCATGGGCATCCTGCCTCGTTGTTCAACTCACTGGCGAATACTTATCCTTGTAACTACTTATCCATGTAAGTAGTTACACGAATTGGCGTGCGGCCAGAGCTGGTTCATTGTAGGGGAAGTCCGGTTGAAGAACAGAAGAAATTGATTATGCCTGTTGATTGCGTGTCTATCGTTGCCGCTGGTCATTCGCGTTTTGGTCGTCTGGAAGGCACCACGCTGGAGGATCTGATTGTTCAGGTCACGCGTGAGGCCCTCGGCGATGCCGACCTTGAGGCATCGCAAATCGATGCGCTGTTCCTTGGCCACTTCAATGCCGGGCTGGTGCCCGACGGTTTTGCCGCGTCATTGCTGCTGCAGGCCGACCCCGGGCTGCGCTTCAAGCCGGCCACGCGCTGTGAAAACGCTTGTGCGTCCGGTTCGGCGGCGATCCAGGCCGGGGTCAATGCGATTCTCTCCGGCAGCGCCGAGTTGGTGCTGGTGGTGGGCGCCGAAAAAATGACCCACACCTCCACGGCTGCGGTCACCCAGGCGCTGGCCGGTGCCGGTTACCAGAACGATGCCGCCGAGGCCGGCCTGAGTTTCCCGCAGCTGTTCGGCCGTGCCGCGCGCCAATATGCCGAGCGTTACCACAGCCCGCTGGGCTCGATGGCGGCGATTGCCACCAAGAATCACTCCAATGCCATGGCCAACCCGTTGGCGCAGATGCACCGGGAGATGAATTTCGAGCACTGCAACAATGTGTCCCAGAGCAACCCGTTCGTGGCCGATTCGCTGCGCCTTACCGATTGCTCGCTGATCAGCGACGGTGCGGCGGCAATCATCCTGGCTTCACCCAAGCGGGCGCGGGCGTTTCGTCGCGATGTGCAGATTCGCGCGATGACCCAGGTTAATGACACCTTGCCTATCGCCCAGCGCGACATCCTCGCGTTTGAAGGCCCGCAGCGGGCCATTCACTCAGCCTTGCGCGGGGCCAGTGTGACCCTGGCCGACCTGAGTTTCGCCGAGGTGCATGATTGCTTCACCATCGCCGAACTGCTGATCTACGAAGCCATGGGCCTGGCGCCCAAAGGCGAGGGGCACCGTGTACTCGACAGCGGCGTGGTGCGCGCGGGCGGGCGCTTGCCGGTGAACCTTTCCGGTGGGCTCAAGGCCAAGGGCCATCCCGTCGGCGCGACGGGTGTCTCGATGCATGCCCTGGCGTTCCGGCAATTGACCGGCGAGCCGATCGGCCTGGCGGTGCCCAACGCGGAGTTCGGGCTGGTGTTCAACATGGGTGGAATGGCGGTGGCCAACTACGCCTCGGTCCTGCATGCGCGCCGGTACTGAGCCATGAACATTGCCAATTGGTTGCACGATACCCAACGTCGCGACCCGCAACGCCCGGCACTGTTCGACGGCGCCCGGCAAGTGGCCGACTACGCCACCTTCACCGCCCATGTGCGCCAGCGCGCCGCGCAGTTGCAGGACCAGCACGGCGTGCAGCCGGGGGATGCGGTGGCGGTGCTGATGAAAAACAGCTGCGACTACCTGGAGTTGCTCTACGCCATCTGGTGGATGGGTGCGGTGGCGGTGCCGATCAACGCCAAGCTGCATCCGACCGAGGCGGCGTGGATCGCCGATAACGCCCAGGCCCGCCTGATCTTTACCGATGGCGGCCGGGTGTTTTCAGCGCAGGACCTACCCCTGCGCTGCACAGAGCTCGATGGCCACGTGCTGCCGCCTGACCCTGGCGGGCCGACACGGGAGCAACCGGTGCCGCGCCAGGATCACGATCTCGCCTGGCTGTTTTACACCTCCGGCACCACCGGGCGTTCCAAGGGGGTGATGCTGTCCCATGGCAATCTGATCGCCATGTCGTTGTGTTACGCCACCGATGTCGATCCGGTGAGCGCCGACGATGCGGCGCTGTATGCCGCGCCGATGTCCCATGGCGCCGGGCTCTATAACTTCATTCACGTACGCTGCGGCGCGCGCCATGTGGTGCCGGCGTCCAATGGTTTTGACGCCGCCGAGCTGTTTGGCCTGGCGGCCGAGCTGGGCAGTGTTTCGCTGTTTGCCGCGCCGACCATGGTCAAGCGCATGGTCGAGCAGGCGCGGCGCCAGGGCTACAGCGGCGCAGGCATCAAGACCATAGTCTACGGCGGTGGCCCGATGTACCTGGCCGACTTGCGCGATGCTGTCGACACCTTTGGCGCCCGCCTGGTGCAGATCTACGGCCAGGGCGAGAGCCCGATGACCATCAGCGTGCTGCCCCGTGGGCTGATTGCCGACCGTCAACGCCCTGATTGGGCGACCCTGGCCGCGTCCGTCGGCCATGCGCAAGCCTGTGTGGAAATCCGCATCCTTGATACCGGGCACCAACCGCTGCCCATGGGAACGCGCGGCGAAATTGCCGTACGTGGCGCTACGGTGATGCAGGGGTATTGGCGCAACCCCGAGGCCACGCGCCAGGCCCTGGTCGATGGCTGGTTGCTGACCGGCGACATCGGTTTCCTCGACCCCGCCGGCTACCTGACCCTCACGGATCGCTCCAAGGACGTGATCATCAGCGGCGGCAGCAATGTCTACCCGCGCGAAGTCGAGGAGGTGCTGGCCCAGCATCCCGAGGTGTTTGAGGTGTGCGTGGTGGGTGAACCGGACCCGCAGTGGGGCGAGTCGGTGGTGGCGTTTGTGGTGACGCGCAGCGGCCAGCCCCTCGACGAAGCCGAGCTGACGGCCTGGTTCCTGGCGCGCATGGCATCGTTCAAGAAACCCAAGAAATATGTGTGGCGCAGCGAATTGCCCAAGAACAGCTACGGCAAAATCCTCAAGACCGACTTGCGGCAATCGCTCAAAGCGGCGAGTATCGCCGCGTTTTAGCATGGATCGACAAACAGACAAGGAGTCCCCCTCGATGGGCAATCACGCGCACGACACTGTCCGCAAACGCCGCCGCGCGTTTCTCGGTGCCACCTCCGGCCACTTGATCGAGTGGTACGACTATGGCGTCTACGGCTTTCTTGCCGTCTATATCGGCCAGGCGTTCTTCGTCTCCGACGACCCCACCACCAGCCTGCTGGCCAGTTTTGCCGCGTTCGCCCTGAGCTTCTTCATCCGGCCCCTGGGCGGGCTGTTCTTCGGCCCGCTGGCGGACAAGATCGGCCGGCGTAAAACCCTGATCATGGCGCTGGTGATGATGACCGGCTCCACGGTGATGCTCGGTTTGCTGCCCACGTACGCGACCCTGGGCATCGCCGCCCCGATTCTGTTGATCCTGGTGCGCTGTGTACAAGGCTTCTCGGCGGGCGGTGAAATCGGCACGGTCACCAGCTTCATTTCCGAATACGCCGGTCCCGGCCGACGCGGCTTTGCCACCTGCTGGTTGATGGTCACCGCCGTGCTTGGCCTGCTGCTGGGCGGCGCCGTGGCCAATGGCATGACCTGGGTGCTGGGCGCCGACATGATGCAGGACTGGGCCTGGCGCGTGCCGTTCCTGATCGCCGCGCCGCTGGGCTTCATTTCCATGTACATCCGCCTCAAGCTCGAAGACAGCCCCGAGTTCCTTGCCCTGCAACGCGCCGGGCAAACTTCTCGCGCACCCCTGCGCGAAGTCTGGCAGTGGAAGCGCGCGATTGCCCTGGTGTTCTTCATCATCACCTTGCACAGCTCGATCTTTTACCTGGTGCTGACCTTTGCCTCGACCTACATGGCCAAGATTCTCAAGTTCGACAGCGGCACCACCTTGCTTTATGTGTTCGTCGCCAGCTTCTCGGCGGCCTTCGTCATGCCGTTCGGCGGCGCCTTCACCGATAGGTACGGGCGCAAGCCGTTCCTGATGGTGATCGGCACACTGGCGACCCTGGCGATGTTCTGGCTGTTCAAGATGGCACCGACCGCCACGCCGGCAACCTTCTTCGCGCCGTTGATGGCGGTGGCGATTCTGTTCGGCCTGTACGCTTCGTCCACCTATGCGCTGATGAGCGAACTGCTGCCCACGCGCATCCGTTCCACCGGGATTGCCGTGGCGTACAACGTGCCCGTTGCGGTGTTTGGCGGCAGCGCGCCGCTGATCTCCACCTGGCTGATCAAGGTGACCGGTGACATCACCTCGCCCTGGTACTTCTATGTGGCGACCGGGGTGGTGTCGCTGATCGCTTTGGTGCTGCTGCGCAAGGAGGACTTTGTGGCCAGCACCAGCCCGGCGGCAGTGCCTGCGGCGGCGGCATTGGCTTGAGGGCGCGGTCGCCGGGCGTTGCATCGAGGCGTTAACTGCGCCAGGCTTGGCAGCCTGATCCCGGCGGAGCGAATGGCGTGCAGGCTACCCGATTGACCCTGATCTGCCATGCGGCCACGGCGGCGCAGAAACAGGCACGTTTTGCCGATGACGAGTCGCTGCTCATGGACTGGCAAGGCTCGCAACTGTCTTTGGCAGGCCATTACCCCAAGGCTGCGCGCCTGGTGTGCGGGCCGGAGGCACGAGCCCGGCAGACGGCGGCGTTATTCGGTGCGCAGCCGTGCATCGAAGCGGCCCTGCGCGACCTGGACCTGGGGCGCTGGAAAGGCCAGGCTATCGGCGATCTCGACAGCGATCAGATGAACGCCTGGCTCAACGACAGTGCCGCCGCGCCCCATGGTGGCGAGACGCTGGGGCAGTTGTGCCGGCGGGTCGGGGACTGGATCAAGTCCCAGGAACGTCAGCCCGGCCATGTGCTGGCAGTGACCCATCCGTTCGTTATCCGCGCTGCGCTGCTGTTCGTCATGCAGTGCCCGGTCTCGATGTTCTACCGGATCGACGTTGAACCGCTGTCGCGCACCGAACTGCGCTTCAATGCAGTCTGGCGCCTGCGTCTGGAAACTCACGCCTGACCCCCTGATCATGGCAAAATCCACGCTCCGCAATGAGAGCAACCCATGAAACGCATCTTGATCATCGGCATCGGCGCCGGCAACCCCGACTACATCACGATGCAGGCCGTGAAGGCGCTGAACCGCACCGACGTGTTTTTCCTGATGGACAAGGGCCAGAGCAAGGACAAACTGATCGACCTGCGGCGTGAAATCTGCGAGACCTATATCACCGAGCCCGGCTATCGCTTCGTCGAGGCCGATTGCCCTGAGCGCGCGCGCGGTGATATCGACTACACCACCGCCGTGCGTGACCTCAACCGCGACAAGCAGCAAACCTTCGAGCGTATGATCAACGAGGAAATGGCCGACGGCGAAGTGGGCGCGTTTCTGGCCTGGGGTGACCCGGCGTTGTACGACAGCACCATTCGCATCCTGCAGGCGATCCTGGCCGACGGCCGCTGTGAATTCGAGTTTGAGGTGATCCCCGGCATCACCAGCGTGCAGGCTCTGGCGGCCCGGCATAAAGTGCCGTTGAACCGGATCGGTAAATCCATTGAAATCACCACCGGGCGGCGCCTGGCGGCGGGGCAGGCGAGTGATGCCGACACCCTGGTGGTGATGCTCGATGCCGAAGACTCCTACCGCAGCGTGGCCGATCAAGACCTGGACATCTATTGGGGCGCCTACCTGGGCACGCCGGATGAAATCCTGATCAGCGGCAAAGTGGCTGATGTGGCGCAAGACATCCAACGGGTACGCAAGGCTGCGCGGCTCGCCAATGGCTGGATCATGGACACCTATTTGTTGCGCAAACCCTGAGGGACAGTTCCCATGCTCAAATTGCTCGCGCTCACCCTGACCCTGCTGGCCGGTGTCGCCCAGGCGGATGCCGACCTGCACACCGACTTGCCGCTGTCGTACCTGGAGCAAACCCAGGGCGATTCACGCAACCAGCCGCTGGTGATTTTCCTGCATGGCTTTGGCAGCAACGAGGAAGACCTGTTCGGCATCAAGGATGCGCTGCCTTCCACCTGGACCTACCTGTCGGTGCGTGCGCCGCTGCCGGTGGAGCCACGTGGCTATCGCTGGTTCACCAAGGCCCCCGGTGACGGTGATTACGATGGCGTGACCGCCGATCTGCAGAGCAGCGCCAGGCTGATTGAAGACTTCGTGGCCAAGGCCACCGCCAAGTATCACACCATGAGTGATCGTGTGTTTCTGGTCGGGTTCAGCCAGGGCGCGATCATGTCCTATGAAGTGGGCTTGCGCAGACCCGAGCTGCTGCGTGGCATAGCGGCCCTGAGCGGCAGTGTGTTGCCGGTGCTAAAGGCCGAGCTCAAGCAGGGTGAAGCGTTGGGCAAGCTGGCGATCTTTATCGGCCATGGCACGTTGGACCAGGCGCTGCCTTATGCGTTGGGGACGCGGGCGAATGCGGTGCTCGAGGGGATTGGGTTGAAGCCGGAATTTCATGGGTATCCCGGGATGAACCATACGATCAGCGAAGCGGAAATCCAGGATTTAAAAGCCTGGCTGGAGAAAAGTTTGAAGTGAAACGCAGTTGAAAATGTGGGAGGGGGCTTGCCCCCGATAGCGATCTTTCAGTCAAAGATATTGAGACTGACACACCGCTATCGGGGGCAAGCCCCCTCCGACATTGGAGATTGGCTTACTTGCCGCCGGTAATCTGCTTGACCAGCGCAGCATGCCCCTTTACATCATCCGCTCGCGAAATCGCCTGGATCACCAGCAGCTGATTGCCGGAACCGCCGAGAAAGGTGGAGTTCAACGTCTTGCCGCCGCCCTGGGTGGCGGTGCTGTCGACTTGCCGCAGGCCGAGGCCTTTGTAGGTGAGTTTTTTCTCGTTTTGCTTCTTGAAGTCGGGCAGGGCGGCGCTCTGGTTCTTGACGAAGTCGGCTACGGCGCCATCGAGGAACTGCGGGTCGTTGTCCTTGATGGCTACCCCATCGTTACGTACGGTTTCGGCGACGATCACCACGCTTTTGGTGGTGGCGTTGGCGTACAGGGTGCCCTGGGTATCGGCGGTGCCATCATCGGCTTTACCGGAAGGCAGGGTGTCGGCGGTGTAGGCCTTGGGCAGGTCGAAGGTGAACTTGCCGCCCAGGGTGGAGATGGTTTGCGTGGTCGCCTTGGAGGCAGCCCATACGCTGCCGGCGGTAAGCGCGAGGGCCAGCAGCAGTGCGGTCTTGGTGAACGTGGCCATGAAGCGCTCCAGAGATGAACGAAATTGCGGCGTATTCTGTCAGAAAAATCGCAAGATCGTTCACCTGCCACCTCACACCTTGTCGGACTCTTCTTGCAGTCGATCCATCTCGAACAGGCGCGCCAGTTCGGTACGGGCTTCCTGGGCAGTCTGCATGACTTTGGCCGCATCGTCGTACACCGCATGCTGGGCGGCGAGGACCTGCTGGTCGTGGGCCTTGAAGCGGTCGATGCGCGCATCGGCCTGAGCCTGGCTCAAGCCGAGGCCGACCAGGGTGCGTCGGCTCATCTCCAGGCTGGAATAAAAGGTTTCACGCACCGGTGAGGCGTCCAGGTCCACCAGGCGGTGTACGTGCTGGCGGTTACGCGCGCGGGCGATGATCTTCATGTGCGGGTAGAGGTTGCGCACCAGTTCGGCGGTCTTGATGTTGATCTCCGGGTCATCCATGGCGATCACGAAGAACTCCGCCTGTTCGACCTTGGCCGCATGCAGGATTTCCGGGCGTTGCGGGTCGCCGTAGAACACCGGCATGCCGCCGAAACTGCGGGTCAGTTCGATGGTTTCCACCGAGGTGTCCAGGGCAATGAACGAGACGTTCTGCGCGCGCAGGATACGCGCGACGATCTGGCCCATCCGGCCCATGCCGGCGATCACCACACGCGGTGCATCGCCTTCGATGGCGCGGTATTCCTCGGGTACGTCCACCGACTTGACCTTGGGTTTGAACAGCTTCGGGCATATCAACAGCAGCAGCGGTGTCACGGCCATGGACAGGGTGATGGTCAGCACCAGCACATCGTAGAGATGCGGCTCGAACAGGCCCTGGTCGCGCCCGATCTTGAACACCACAAAAGCAAACTCACCGCCGGCCGCCAGCACCACGCCCAGGCGCAGGGCACTTTCACGATTGAGCTCACCCACCTTGCGACCCACGGCGTACAACAGCGGCAGTTTCAACCCGATCAACAGCAAGGTCAGCCCGATCACCACCAGCGGTGTGCTGAGCAGCAGGCTGAGGTTGGCGCCCATGCCCACGCTGATAAAGAACAGACCCAGCAGCAGGCCCTTGAACGGTTCGATCTGGGATTCCAGTTCGTGGCGGTATTCGGAGTCCGCCAGCAGCAGCCCGGCGAGGAAAGCGCCGAGAGCCATGGACACGCCCACCAGTTCCATCAGCCAGGCGGTACCGATCACCACCAGCAACGCGGTGGCGGTGGAGACTTCGCGCAGGCCGGTCTTGGCGACGATGCGAAACACCGGGCGCAACAGGTAGCGCCCGCCGATGATCACTACGGCGATGCTGCCCAGGATCTGCAAGACGTGCTGCACGCCCTGGGCTTCGGTGGTCGGATGATCGCTGCCGGCCAGCAGCGGCACCATGGCGATCAAGGGGATTGCCGCGATGTCCTGGAACAACAGGATCGCAAAGGCCAGGCGCCCATGGGGTTGGTTGAGTTCCTTGCGCTCGGCCAGGCTTTGCAGGCCGAACGCGGTGGAGGACAGCGCCAGGCCCAGGCCCAGCACAATCGCGCTGTTCCATGACTGGCCAAACAGCCACAGCGCCACCACGCCCATGACCAGCCCGGTGAGCAGCACCTGGGCCAGACCGACACCGAATACCGCCTTGCGCATCACCCACAAGCGTTTGGGCGAAAGCTCCAGGCCGATGATGAACAGCAGCAGCACCACGCCCAATTCGGAGAACTGCGCCACGCTTTGCGGGTTGCCGATCAGGCCCAGGACCGAGGGGCCGATGATCACACCGGCGAACAGATAGCCCAGCACCGCGCCCAGTTGCAGGCGCTTGGCCAGGGGCACGGCCAGCACGGCGGCGAACAGGAATACCACGGCTGCTTGTAACAGGTTGCCTTCATGGGGCATTACGAACTCCAGGATGCTCAAAACCAAATCGACTGGCGCGTATTAGAGCGCTTTTTACCGCGTGATAATTGTGTTTTTGCCGCGTGGGGTGGCATGTTTGCCTGGATTAGGGCATTGAATACACAGGATTACATCGGCATGTCGCGCAACTGCCATCCGCGCGATGGGCGGTGAGTTGGCGATCATTGCGACGTTTTCCGGTGGTCAGGTGAAGATCGATTATATTGGATAAGTCAACCTCATGAACCAGCTCCTTGCCCTACGCGCTTTCGTCCGTGTCGTCGACACCGGTTCATTCAGCCGTGCGTCTGACCAACTGGGGCTGCCACGTTCCACCGTCAGCAAGTTGATCATCGACCTTGAGAAGCACCTGGGCGTCCAGTTGATGCACCGCACCACCCGTGTCCTGACGCCGACGTCCGATGGGTTGGAGTATTGCCAGCAGGCCCGTCGCCTGGTGGCGGAGCTGGATGAAGTGGACAGTGCCATGCGCGGTCAGTTGCTCAAACCCGGCGGGCACCTGCGGGTGGATGCGCCGGCGTCGTTTGCCAACTGCCTGCTGATTCCCGCGCTGGTGGATTTTCATCGTGAGTATCCGGATATCACCGTCGCCCTGGGGATCAGTGATCGTGCGGTCAATATCGTGGGGGAGGGCGTGGATTGCGTGATCCGCGCCGGCAAGCTTGATGACATGGCGATGATCGGCCGCAAAGTGGCGGACCTGCAATACCTGACCTGCGCCGCGCCCAGTTACCTGGCGCGTCGGGGGCTGCCGGTATCCCCGGAAGACCTGGCGCACAACCACCTCAAGGCCGGCTATTTCTCTGCCGGGTCGGGTAAGGCCCAGCCGCTGGTTTTCGAGCGGGACGGCAGGTGCATCGAGGTGGGCGATTGCGCCTACTCCAGCAATGACGGCAACGGCCTCAAGGAAATGCTGCTGGCAGGCTTGGGCGTCGGGCAGCATTTCAAGTCAATCGTGCAGCACTACGTGGACAATGGCCAATTGGTCAGCGTGTTGTCGGACTGGTCACGCCCGGCCACGCCGCTGCACATTCTCTACCCACCCAATCGCCATCAGAGCGCGCGACTCAGGGTGTTTGTCGAGTGGGTGATTCATACGTTCGGGGTCAGGGAATAATCGCAGTCACGCGGATTTCCACGCGCATCGCCGGCAAGCCCAGGGCTTCGACACCCACCTGCGTCCAGATCGGCGCATGGTTGGGCATGTACTGACGGTAGTGCTTGACCATCGCCTCGTTGACCTCGGGCGGAAAACCGCCGACGTGGTAGGAATTGACGTGAATCACGTGCTCCCAGCACGTGCCGGCGGTCGCGAGGGTGCGTTCCAGGTTATGGAAGGCCTGGGCGATTTCGTCCGCCAGGTCGGCGGGAATCTGGAACTCATCGTCCCAGCCGCCCTGGCCTGAGGTTTCCACGTGATCGCCGACTTTTACCGCTTGCGAATAATGCAGGTGCTGGCGCATGTAATCGCCGTAGCCTGGGGTGACAAAAAATTCGGGCTTGCTCATGGTGATTCCTCGGTTCGGTAAAGGACTGAACCCAGGCTATAGCAGCCAATACGCGAACAAAATCCCGAATTTATGCCATGACTTTCCATCCACCTGGATAATCGGCGAATCCTTGTGGGGTGGCTGCGGTGCAGGTTCACGCAAGAAAGAGGGCGCCAGCGCAGGCCTTTTCCCCCTGCGGCACGACGTTCAACCCTGGCCTTTGATACTATCCTCCTCCCTCGTCACCAGGAGTCACCGCCCCATGCAGCACCAGTGGGATGAAATGCACCGTACCCGCAAGCCCACGTTTGTACTGTGCGGCGAGCCCCAGGGGGACGTGCTCAATCTCTATGTTCACGGTTATTCGGCGTTTTTCAGCCGGCAGCAGTTGGCTGGCTTCAAGGAACAGTTGGCGGGCATTGAAGGCTCGACCAACCTGATGCTGTTCTGGCCGGCGGGGCACTTTCTGGAAAACCTGTTTGCGCCGTTCAAGGAGGTGATCGCCTCGATGCTGGGCGGAGGCGGCCTGGGCGCGGCGACGGTGGGGGTGGGCAAGGCGATTGCTTACTTTCTCGACCATTACAAAAGTGTCGAGGCGCGTGTCGATGAAGTGGCCAGGACCTTGTTGCCCGAGCTTGCGAGCTACCTGCACGCCGAATCGCTCCAGGTGCGGCAAATCAATCTCATCGGTCACTCTCTGGGTGCGCGGATCGTGGTCAAGAGTGTGCTGGCCAGCCCTGAAATCGCCCATGAACTGCCGTTGAACAATCTGTTGCTGATGGGCGGGGCGATTTGTACGTCGAGCCCGTGGGAGGCGGTGACGGCGCCGCTCAGGGGGCGGGTGATCAATTGCCACTCCAGCAAGGACTGGGCACTGGCGATGAAACCGGACACCGAGCGTTGCATTGGCCGCTATGCCATCGCAGTGACGCCGGCCCTGAAGGCCAAGGTCACCAATGTTCACCTGGCCAGTTTCGACCATGCCGCCTACTGGCCGCAGTTGAAAACAGTGGTGCAGTACACCGATCTGCTGCAGGAGCGCCGGGGCATGATCCGCGCCGACCTGCGCAGCAGTGAAGTGCGCTTTGCCGAAGAGGATGCGGACTTGTTCCCGATCCTGATGCAGGCGCGACCGGATGAGTTGAAATTTCTCGCCGAGTTGATGGCACAAAAGCGCAGTGCCTCGATTGATGCCGGAGTGCGCGAACCGCGCAAGCTCGCCATCGAGTTGCAGCGCATGGGCGGCGACAGCTTTATGAACCTGGCCCGTGGTCACGGTGTGGCCTATCGGCAGATCGCCGAAGCGGTGGCGCAACGCCTGGGCATCAAGTTCGACGATGCCGTTGCCAGCGTTGCCCTGGCGGATATCGAAGCGCAGGTTGCGCAAACGCTGATCGAGCAGTACCAGGACAAACTCAGCGCTGCCGACCGTCAGGCGTTCGAGGCCGAACTCAAGGCCGCGATGCACAAAGAGCAAGGCTTGTTCAGGCGTTTCAACGTTGGCCGTTCGGCCACCACCGCCTTGAGCGGCACCGCATTGGCCGGGCTTACCGGGTTTATTGTGCGACGCGGTGCCGCCACGGCGATTCCGGTGGTGGGCCAGGCGGTGGCGGCCGCAATGTTGCTGGTCAGCGGCGTACGGGCGTTTTCCGGACCGGCTTATTCGATCACAACCCTGGCGGTGCTGGTGGTCGGCGTGATTCGCCAGCGCCTGGAACGTGAGGCGCTGAATCAGGAACTGGACCTTGTGGTGCAAGTGGTTGAAACGTTTGACCTGCCCCGGGAGACGGTGATGCGCACGGTCGCGTCGGACTGCTAAGCTGGCGCCCTGACTTGTGTGTTTGCCTGGGATACCGCGTGAAATTCAGCCTGCCGAAAATTGCTACCGCCCCCTTCTGCCCGCCGGAAGTGGCCGGCTCCGTTGCCGTTGACCCCAAAGCGTCGTTTTTCAAGCGCGCCCTGATGTTCGCCGGCCCCGGCCTGTTGATCTCCATCGGCTACATGGACCCCGGCAACTGGGCGACCGCCATCGAAGCCGGGTCGCGCTATGGCTACAGCCTGTTATTTGTAGTGTTGCTGGCGAGCCTGGCGGGGATGGCGGTGCAGTGCCTGTGCTCGCGGCTGGGTATCGCGACCGGCAAGGACCTGGCGCAACTGTGCCGCGAGCGCTACAGCACGCGCTCGGCACGCACACAGTGGGCGCTGGCGGAAGTTTCCATCATCGCCACCGACCTCGCCGAGGTGCTCGGCTGCGCCCTGGCGTTTCACCTGCTGCTCGGTGTGTCGCTGACCACCGGTATCGTCATCACCGCCTTCGACACGTTGTTGATCCTGGCCTTGCAGAACCGTGGTTTCCGCCGACTGGAAGCAATCATGCTGGCGCTGGTTGCGACCATTGGCGTGTGTTTCTTCATCGAACTGGTGTTGATCAAACCCTACTGGCCGGACGTGCTCAGTGGCTTCACCCCATCCCTGTCGGCCATCAGCGATGCCGCGCCGCTGTATCTGGCCATCGGTATCCTCGGTGCGACCGTGATGCCGCATAACCTCTACCTGCACACCTCCATTGTGCAGACCCGCCTGATCGGCAAGGACCTGGCCAGCAAACAGGACGCGGTCAAGCTGGCACGCATCGACACCATCGGCTCGCTGGCCCTGGCCCTGCTGGTCAACGCGGCCATCCTGGTGCTGGCCGCCGCAGCGTTCCACAAGACCGGCCATACCGAGGTGGTGGAGATTCAGGACGCCTATCATCTGCTCGACCCGCTGGTGGGCGGCGCGTTCGCCAGCATCCTGTTCGGCATCGCCTTGCTGGCCTCCGGCCAGAGTTCGACCTTCACCGGCACGATCGCCGGGCAGGTGATCATGGAGGGCTACCTGAACCTGCGCATCCCGTGCTGGCAGCGCCGCCTGATCACCCGTGGGCTGGCGCTGATCCCGGCGTTTCTCGGAGTGTGGCTGATGGGCGACGACGCCATCGGCAAGCTGCTGATTCTGAGCCAGGTGGTCCTGAGCCTGCAGTTGCCCTTCGCGCTATACCCGCTGATCCGCATGACCGGCGACAAGCAGCTGATGGGACCATTCGTTAACCGCCTGCCCACCCGATTGCTGGCATGGTTTTTATTTGCGGTGATCAGTGGAGCGAATGCCTGGTTGATCGGGCAGTGGGTGTTCTGAGTGACCTGTCTGCTGCTGGGCCATGACCTACACCAGAATGGCGAGAGGGCTGTAATGGGCAACTTGCGGATCAGAGGTCAACAGTTTCATGGGTTCACTAATTGCTGTGGCGACAATCAGTCGATCGAAGGGATCTTTTTGATGTGGCTCGAGCTCCTTGACCGCAATAGCGTGCTCTGAGGTGATCGGCAATTGGATAAACCCGCTCTCCAAACAGTGATCACGGATTTCGTCCAGATCGACATCGAGCTTCCCCATGCTGACCTTGATGGCCATTTCCCAGAATGTCGCGGCGCTCACGTAAACATCGGCGGCATTTTCAATCAATCTGAGCGCTTTGCTGGATAACCTCGGGTCATCATTGAGTGCCCAAAGCAGAATATGGGTATCCAGCAGCACCCTCATGAATGGGCACCTTCGAACGCATCCAGCAGGTCTTTCGACAGCGGTGCGTCAAAGTCCTGGGGGATGACCAGCTTGCCTTTCATAGCGCCGATTCGCCGAGCCTTGGACTTGCCGATGGGAACAAGCTGCGCCATTGCGCGCCCGTGCTTGGCGATGGTAATGACTTTGCCGGCGGCAGCCTCATCGACCCATTTCGACAGATTATTTTTTGCCTCGCCCAAAGGTATGATGGTCATCTGGTTTTCCCCGTGTTTTGGCCAAAAACAGCCAAAACTACGTGAGCTATCAAAAATGGCTGAACCACCTGCTGAAGCCGCTCGTTCAGTGGGCGACGGTTTGCAGTACATGACATCCATGGCATTACTCCAAAATAGGTTTCGCCGAGAGTCTGCCGCAGCTCGGCGTACCAGGGAATGCTGGCCCGGAAAAACAGAATGAGCCTACATTTTTCCGTAGGAATTCCCCTCACAGATGTCCGTTCGACGTTCAGGGGAACTCACCGATCCCAATACGGCACCGTCCCAAAACACTCCACGAAATAATCGATCACCGTGCGCACCTTGAGCGAGAGCCTGCGGCTGCCCGGCCATAACGCCGCGATCTGCTGGGGCTCCAGGGTGGTTGCCACCTCGTACTCGGTCAGCACCGCCTGCAAGGTACCGGCGCGCAGGCTCTCGCCGATCAGCCAGGAGGGAAACACCACCAGCCCCAGGCCTTGCTCGGCGGCGTGGGTCAGGGTGTCGGCGTGGTTGCCGGTAATCGGGCCCTTGACGCTGTAGGCGCTCCAGTCGCCCTGGTCGCGACGCAAGAACCAGCGCTCCTGGCCTTTGATGCCCTTGTAGGCCAGGCATCGGTGATTGACCAGTTCGTCGGGATGGCGCGGCGTGCCGTGCCGCGCCAGGTAGGCGGGGCTGGCGGCGAGGCGAAAGCGTTGCGGCGCGAAGATCCGCGCCTGCATGCTGGAATCATTGAGTACGCCGATGCGAAACAGCAGGTCGGTGCCGTCTTGCAGCGGGTCGACGAAGGTATCGGTTTGCTGGATGTCCAGTTGCAGCTTCGGATAGCGTCGGCACAGTTCCCCCAGCCACGGCGAAAGGTGGCGCTGGCCGAACACCATTGGCGCATTGATGCGCACCAGTCCGCTGGGTTCGCTGTCCTGCTCTTGCAGGGCCTGGCTGGCAGTCTCCAGTTGCTCGAGCATCAGCCGCGCATGCCGCCCGAGCAGGCGACCGGCTTCGGTGGGGCTCACGGCGCGGGTGTGGCGGTACAGCAACTGCTGGCCGAGGGCTTGCTCCATCAGTTGGATCTGCCGCGAAATGGAGGAGGGCGCAAGGCCTTCGCGGCGCGCTACCTCGGAAAAACTGCCTTGGTCCAGCACCGCGACGAACAGGCGCAGCGCCTTGAAACTCAACTCGTTCAAACCTTGCATGGCGGCTCCGGGCTGTGCGTTTTGCGCAAAGGTGTTGTCTGCATGCTGCCATTTATCGCACAACTCGACCACCGGATAATGCACCCCTGTTTTTTTCTTGAAGTGCGGGTGATGTATGCAGGCAGGTTCTATCGAAGGTACGGCCCAGTCGCGGCCGAAGCGGAACATGCTTCGGTTGCTGTTGCTGCCGTTGGTCATCCTGGCAGGCATGGGCCTGTCGGTGGAGGCCGGTTTGCTCGGGCCATTGGGGGTGCAGGTCGGGCATTTATGGGCCACGTTGAGCATCTTTGGCGTCGGCTCGGCGATCCTGTTTCTGCTGTTGTTGTTCAGCGGCCCGCAAAAGGGCCCGGCTTTCACGCAACTGCCGCGCTGGCAGTTGATCGGCGGTTTCCTGGGGCCGATGTACGTGGTGGTGCTGACCCTGGCCACGCCCCATATCGGTGTGGCCATGACGATGATTGCGATCCTCTCCGGCCAAGTGGGCAAGAGCGTGCTGATCGACCATTTCGGCTGGTTCGGCACGGCGCGCAAGCGGGTCAATGTGGAGCGCTGGATAGCCCTGGCGTTGATTGTGGCGGCACTTGTTCTGATTGCACGAGGGTAAGGCGATGAATCTGATTGTGTTGTTGGTCGTGGTGGTCGCCGCAGGTGCGGTATTGAGCGTGCAGGCCGCCATTAACGGTCGTCTGGGTCAGACCGTCGGAGTGTTGCGCAGCAGCCTGCTGACCTTTGCGGTCGGTGCGCTCACCACCGCGCTGCTGATTTTTTTCTTTGAGCCCGCCCAGGCTGTCAGTTTGCTGGAGGTGCCCAAGTGGCAGTTGACCGGTGCCCTGTTTGGCGTGGTGTACATGATGGTAATGGTCGGTGCCGTGCCGGTGGTGGGTACGGCGGTTGCCACGGTAGCGGTGATCGTGGGGCAATTGGGCATGGGCATGCTGATCGACAACTTCGGCTGGCTGGGCAACCCTGCGATCGAGTTGTCCGGTAGCCGGATCGTGGCGATGCTGTGCCTGGCCCTGGCCCTGGTATTTATGTATCGCAGCAATACGCGTCAGGCTGACTGATGGCGCTGAACCTTGGCGCCGTGCCTGGAGTCACTGTTTAAGGTGTGGCATTCGCCGCGCCGTGACGACCATGAAGAAGGAGTCTGACCATGCCGGATCAAACCTGTGCCTGCCCACACTGCAAATGCGTACTGGGTGTCGACGCGATAATGAAGGACGGCAAGGGCTACTGCTGCCAGGGCTGCGCCGAGCATCATGCGCACGGTGAGCCGTGCGCGGCGGCAACGGGTTGCGAATGCGCCAAGTCGTCTGCCAACGCCTGAGATGATTGATCGGCGGGCCCTTGCCCCGATAGCGGTGATCAGCCAATCACGTACTGGCTGATGCATCGCTTTCGGGAGCAAGCCCCCTCCCACAGTTGGATCTGTATCAGGCCTCTGGAACGCCTTTTTCCCAGGCCGACCAGTTGTTCAGGATCGCCTGTACCAGCGGATTGCCCGTGCGGTAGAGGTTCTCCAACGCCGGTACAAACCCACCCTGGTCGGCGTACTTGAGCAGGTTGTCCACTTCGCTGTAGCCCGGGTACGGGCGGTCAAAGTCGGAGCCTGCACGCACCACCGCCAGGCGCTGGATGTCCACCAGCCCTTCGCGGCTGGCGCGCAGCAGCGCTTCATAGGTGGAGTTGTCTTCCTGCTGGGTGGTGCAGTATTCGCCTTTGTTGTCCGTAAGCAGTTTGGTCCACACCTCGGCGCGTTCGCTCAGGCGGGTGCCGGAAAACCAGGTATTGCCCGCCAGGGTGTCGCAGCGTGTGACCTGGGGCGGCTGATTGGCCGGGGCGGCGGGGTAGTGCTTGCGCCAGGCGGCGGACTCCTTGCTTTCAGTCAACTCAACCTTGTGCGACAAGGCAAACGCCTTGGCCTGAAGCTTTGGGTTGAGCTCGAAGACTTCGGTCTTGTAGTCCAGCGGCGGTTTTTCATTGGGGCCCTTGGTGTTGATGCCGATATAACCCGTCGGCCAATCCTTGGGCGCGTCGCGGGAATCCAGCTCCCACTGCGTACCGAATTCCACCAGGTAATGCGCCCAGGCGGCTGTGCCGATGGTGCCATGCTTGGGGCTGATACCGGCAATCCCGGCGATCAGGAAATAGCTCTGGCGCAGGTCGAACCTGGGCGACAGGGCCAGTGCCAGGGTGGAGGCGGCGGCGTTGGTCTGGCCCATGCCGGTCACCAGCAGGCACACGTCCTGGGTGTTGCAGCGAATCGCCGGGTACTCGGCGGACAAGCCGGGCACGCGTACCTCCTGTTTGAGCTCCAGGCGATCGATCCAGGTTTGCGCCTCGGGGGCGAACATGGTGATCAACATCACCTTGGGCTTGATCGGCGCAGCGCTGTCCGCCAGCACCACGTGGGGCAGCAGGGCGAGGCCGATGGCCATCGAGAGGCGGGTTAAAGTTTTCATCTGCAGCTCCTTGATCAGAATTGGTAGCCCACGCCGGCGTAGTAACCCCAGCCGTCGGAGCGGGCGCGAAAGTTGCCTTCGCCGAAATTCAACTCGCTGCCATCCTCCCAGTTGCCGCCGTTATGAAAGTAACGGCCGACCAGGGTGAAGCGCAGATGGGTGAACGAGTACAACAACACGTTGGTGGCCACCAGGGAATTGGCGGTGCGCGCCGGGTTGTCCTTGTGCAGGTCCGAGCCGAAATCGTAGTTGGTAAAACCGATGTAGGTCAGCGAGGCGCCGTTGTCGAATTTGCCGATGGGCACGATGTATTTCATCTGCGCGCGGTAGCCGTCCCAGGAATATTCATTGCTGGCGCCGTAGTTTTCCCACTGGTAGCGCCCGTAGAAGTTGGCCGACAGGTTGACCCGCGAGTGGGTGTCGATGTCGGTGCCAAGGCCGCTGTACAGGGTATTGGCGCGATTCTCTTTGTTGCTGCCGTGGTCGTAGATCCAGTCGAACGCCACATACCATTCCTTGAACGGCCCGATCGCCAGGCTGCGACCGGCCAGGTAGTCGATGGAGATACGCGGCTCATGTTCCATGAACACGGGCGAGCCGTGGTCCCACGCGCCTTTGTCGTTACTGTTACCGATGCCGAGGATCTTTGGCACGTCGATGTAGCCGTACAGCTCGAATGGCCCCTTGCGGCCGAAATACTCGTATTCCAGGTAGACGTCGTCCTGGGGCTTGGGACCGAAGCTGATGTCCTTGCTGCCGATCAGCGTGAGGTCCTGGTTGAACCATTCCGACAGGTAAGCGCCTTTTTTCGCCGGCGGGCTGGCCTCGGGGCTGAGGGTTTCGCCCTGTGCCGAGTCATCCGAAGGTTGGTCGTGCGCCAAAATGGGTGCACTGAGTAGTCCCGTAACGGCGGCCAGTAGCAAGGAAACACCAAGGCAAGCACGAGGCGTTGAGGTGGGGTGCATTGAAAATCCCTATTCGTACGCGGTTTGAACCCGATTGCTCGGGCAGGGTGAACCTGGCGACCAGGTTCGTTCCGCAAACGTTTGCACAGGCTGTACCAACTTTCGTCAATGGTCTGAATCGACTGAGAAAAGGCGGAAATAACCGTCTCTTTGATCAGAAAATGACAGGGTGTCATTCAGCCGAGGTGACTGACCGCGTGCAGGCCGGTCTCACGCCGATATTCACTCGGCGTCTGGTTCA
This sequence comes from Pseudomonas sp. 34 E 7, assembly GCF_900005715.1. Taxonomy (NCBI): domain Bacteria; kingdom Pseudomonadati; phylum Pseudomonadota; class Gammaproteobacteria; order Pseudomonadales; family Pseudomonadaceae; genus Pseudomonas; species Pseudomonas sp. 34 E 7. The sequence goes on along the minus strand of NZ_CVTX01000193.1, from coordinate 17,051 downwards.
TCTCGATCCGAAAATGCCGGTTGAAGTTGGACAGGTTGGCGTAGCCCACTTCAAAACAGATGTCCGCTACCGATCTGTCGCTTTGCAGCAACAGCCGGCAGGCGCGCTGCACGCGAAATTTGCGCATCAGTTCGATAAAACCATGGCCGGTATTGCGTTTGAAAAAGCGCGAGAAGCCTGGTTCGCTCATTTCCAGCTGCCGGGCGATATCCGACACGCGCACCTCGCCGCTCAATTCACGCATGAGGTAGTCGAAGGCCTGGTTGATGCGGTCGGCGCTGCGCGGGTCCAGGGTCGGTGCGTAGCGCGGGCTGGCCAGGACCTTGATCTGTCGGGGCGGGGCGTTCTTGAGGGTGTCGAGCAGTTGCAGGAACAGCACCAGGCGTTGCAGGCCCTGGGCGTTGCCGATGGCTTCCATCAGCCGCGCCGCCTGCGCCGCTGTTTCGTGCTTGAACTCCAGGCCGCGTCGCGCCTGTTCAAACAGCGGCTGCAGGTTGCCAAGTTCCGGCAGGGCCTCGCGCAGGGCAAGGAGGGCGGCGCCGTCGAATTGCAGTACCACGTCACGGCCGCGCTGGTACTCGCCGGGTGCCAGGTCGCCAATCCAGTCGTGGGGCAGGTCGGGACCGATCAGCGCGACATGCCCGGCACCGAATGCACCGATATAGTCGCCCGCCACCAGCTTGCCGCTGCCGTGGCGGATCAGGTGGATTTCGAATTCCGGGTGGTGGTTCCAGCGCGCCAAGTCAATCGGGTAGTCATGCTCGAACCAGCGAAAACAGTGCTGCGGCTCGGGCAGGATCACTTCACGTTCGGCGCGGCGTTGCTCGAACAGGGGAGCGCGGATGGGCATGCGGCTGCCTCTTGTGCGTTGGATAACCGCCAAAATACGCGCCTTGGCAGGCTCGGCGCTACCCACGGTGCTATCGGGCGCTGATACTTTTTTGCACGTTTGAGGTCGGTTAAAAAAGTACCGGTCGAGCGTGTGCGGTGCGTTTGTGAGAGGTCGTCTCCAACTGCTGTAATCAGCCGTGCAGGAATCCGACATGATTGCAAAGGACACCGCCATGAAACGACTTGAAGGTAAAAGCGCACTGATCACCGGATCGGCGCGCGGCATTGGTCGCGCGTTTGCCCAGGCCTATATTCACGAAGGCGCCACGGTCGCCGTTGCCGATATCAACCTGCAGCGCGCCGAGCAGACCGCTGCCGAACTGGGCCCCCAGGCTTACGCGGTGGCAATGGACGTCACCGACCAGGCCTCCATTGACGCAGCCATCGCCGCCGTGGTCGCCCACGCCGGCAAGCTGGATATTCTGATCAATAACGCGGCACTCTTCGACCTGGCACCCATCGTCGAGATCACCCGCGACAGCTATGAACGGTTATTTTCGATCAACGTCGCGGGTACGCTGTTTACCTTGCAGGCCGCCGCGCGGCAGATGATCCGCCAGGGCCACGGCGGCAAGATCATCAACATGGCCAGCCAGGCCGGGCGGCGCGGCGAGGCGCTGGTGGCGGTGTATTGCGCGACCAAGGCGGCGGTGATCAGCCTGACGCAATCGGCGGGGTTGAACCTGATCAGGCAGGGCATCAACGTCAATGCCATCGCCCCGGGCGTGGTGGACGGTGAGCACTGGGATGGAGTGGATGCACTCTTCGCCCGGCATGAAGGCCTGGCGCCGGGCGAGAAGAAGAAACGGGTAGGGGACGAGGTGCCTTACGGGCGCATGGGCACGGCTGAAGACCTGATCGGCATGGCGATCTTCCTGGCGTCGAAAGAGGCTGACTATGTCGTCGCGCAGACCTACAACGTCGATGGCGGTAACTGGATGAACTAGTGGCGTGCACCGATCAACACGGTGGGCACGGACAACCAGCCCCACCCCGTTGATATTCGTTGTTCGGTTACTCGGCAAAGCTGCGATCAAAGAAGTAGATCTCTCCTGGCTTCAACATGTCTACCGTCGCCTGGGGCCGGCCGCCTTCACCCTGCTTTTTGCGCCCGGTTTCGCGCAGATACCCGGCCTCGGTCAGTTTCAGCAAGCGCTGGCGGATACTGGTCTTGAGCACCGGCCGGGCGAGTACCAAAGAAAAAATCGTAGTCGCCTCCGGTGCGCTGAACTCACGGCCCAGGAACATCAACGGCAGGCTGCTGTACAGCGATTTGGAAAACAATCGCTCCTGTACGGCCGCCACAAGCCTGTTGTGATCAAACGGTAACTTGATACTGCCATCGGCTACCGCACTCAACGAATACCAGGCCTGATGGCCGCCCAGCGCGACTTCTTCGGCCACGATCGCCAGGTAGTAAGTGGACGATGACCAGCAGCGCGGGTCGCGAAACGCATCGCCCACGGTGCCCACCTGTTCGTTCCAGACCAGATCGAGGCCGACCTTGTCACTGGCGCGAAGTCGCTCCACCGCATCCTGCAGGCTCAGGTCCTGCACATCGCCATTGACCACCACACCCGGCAATGCCCAATGTCCGGCAAAGGGCTCGGCATCGCGCTTGTTGAGCAACAGCTTCAATTCCCCGCAGGCACGGGAGTAACACAGTACGCACAAGTCGACGGTGTGCAGGTAGGGGCTCAATGGCATGTGACGTCCTTCTTACAACGTAGGCACCTAGTCTAACGCTTCGGACAGATATGTCATGTACTCGAGCTCAGGCAGTCGTGAAAATACTTGTTGCCTTGAAAGTACATGACATGTACTTTTGTTTCCAGGCCACCGGAGAATCACCATGACCCTCGCCAAAACTGCCATTGCCTCATTCGATGTGGATGCCCAGAAGAGTTTCACGCCGCTGTGCCCCGACGAACTGCCCGTAGCCGGAGGAGACCTGATCGGTGCCGAACTCAACTACATGGCCAGCCTTGCCGGGCGCCGTATCGGCAGCAAGGACGCCCACAGCCCGCAGGCGCCCTGGGTGGTCGAGCAGCACAGCCAGATGCTGCAACCTACCGGCCTGGCTCACGCCGATGTCACCTGGGTCAGCCACTGCGTGCCGGGTACCGAGGGCTTCACCTTGCTGGCTGAATTGCCCAGCCCTTATGACTACGACTACTTCGTGTGGAAGGGCGTCGAACCCGACCTGCACCCCTACGGCGCTTGCTACCACGACCTGCACGACAAGCTGTCGACCGGCGTCATTGAATACCTCAAGGCCCGGGGCATCGTCCGCGTGCTCGTCGGTGGCCTGGCCCTGGACTACTGCGTCAAGACCACCGCCCTGCAACTGCTCAAGGCCGGGCTGCAGGTGGTGTTGCACCTGCCGGGGTGTCGAGGGATCACTGAAGAGGGCGGCGTGCAGGCCGTCAACGAATTGCTCAAGGCCGGTGCCGCTATCAGCCGCACCCGCGAAGAACTGGCCGCGATGGCCACGCTTAAGGAGATCCACCATGGAAAGCGCCTATGACACCGAGTCCCCGGTCATCCAGGGCTTGCTCGACACCGATTACTACACCTTCACCATGATGCAGGCGGTGCTGCACCAGCACCCCAATGTGGATGTGGAGTACAACTTCATCGTCCGCTCCAGGGAAAAACTCGGCCATCTGATCCCGCAGCTGCGCGCCGAGCTGGAACAGCTGGCCGGCCTGCAGATGCGTGAAGGCGAGCTGCGCTTCCTGTTCAACCCGCGCTTTCGCGAATACCTCACGCCGGATTACGAGCGCTTCCTCGGGCTGTTTCGCTTCAACCTGCGTTATATCCACGTCAGTGAAGTGGACGGGCAATTGAACATCCGGGTGATCGGCCCGATGCTGCACTGCATCATGTTCGAGCAACCGGTACTGGCGCTGGTCAGCGAGCTGCGCAACCGCGACAAGTACCCCGACGTCACCCTCGAAGACGTCACCCGCAAGCTCTACCAGAAGTTCGACTGGCTGGAGAAAAACCTCAGCCGCGACGAACTGGCCGACCTGCGCGTCTCCGACTTTTCCACGCGGCGGCGCCTGTCATTCAAGGCCCAGCGCGAAGTGGTGGACATCATGCGCCGCGACTTCCCCGGCCAGTTCCTCGGCACCAGCAACGCACACCTGGCCTATGAATTCGACTTGCCGCTGATCGGCACCATGGCCCACCAATGGCTGATGGTGCACCAGCAACTGGGGCGCCTGCGCGAAAGCCAGAACGCCGCACTGGAAAACTGGGTGCGCGAGTACCGCGGCCGTCTTGGCATGGCCCTGACCGATTGCATCAGCACCGATTTCTTCCTCAAGGATTTCGATCTGTACTTCGCCAAGCTCTACGACGGCCTGCGCCAGGATTCCGGGGACCCCATCGTGTGGGCCGACAAGGTGCTGGCCAGATACAAGGCGCTCGGTATCGACCCGATGACCAAAGACCTTATGTTCTCCGATGGTCTGAATTTCGAAAAATGCCTGCCGATCCTGCGGCATATCCGCGGCAAGGCCAGGTTCGGCTTCGGCATGGGCACCAGCCTTGCCTGTGATGTGGACGGCGTGGAGCCATTGAGTATCGTGATGAAGCTGGTGCGAGTACACGGCGAGCCTGTGGTGAAATTTTCCGATGACCCGGTCAAGAACGTCTGCGAAGACCCATCGTTCCTGCAGTACGCAGCACAGGTATTCAACGTTGGTAGCGTGGAGGCATGACATGCACACTCAAGAACGCATCGCCCGTGAGTTGAACGTAGACCGCTTGCTGGTCGCAGGTGGCGAGGCCCGGGAAATTCAACGACGCATCGATTTCATCAAGCGCGTGTTGCGCGCTTCTGCCTGCAAGGCGCTGGTACTGGGTATCAGCGGCGGTGTCGACTCATTGCTCGCAGGCCGCCTGTGCCAGTTGGCGGTGCAGCAACTGCGCGACGAAGACTACGCCGCGCGCTTTATCGCCATGCGTCTGCCCTACAAAACCCAGGGCGACGAACACGATGCCCAGGCCTCCCTGGATTTTATCCTGCCGGACCATGTCGACACCCTGGACATTGCCGTCAGTGTCGACGGCCTGATGGCCAACCTGGCCGCTGCGCAAGCCAGTGCCGCACAACGCGATTTCATCAAGGGCAATGTCAAGGCCCGCGCGCGCATGATCGCGCAGTATGCACTCGCCAACCTGCACAATGGCCTGGTGGTCGGCACCGACCAGGCGGCCGAAGCGCTGATGGGGTTCTTCACTAAATTCGGCGACGGCGCCTGCGACCTGGCGCCGTTGTCTGGCCTGACCAAATCCCAGGTGCGCCTGCTTGCCACCGCACTCGGTGCCCCGGCAAAACTGGCGCAAAAGCCGCCGACTGCCGATCTTGAAGAACTGGCACCGGGAAAACTCGATGAGGACGCCTACGGTTGCTCGTACGCCGAGATCGACGCGTACTTGATGGGCGAACCGGTGAGCGAGCGGGTGAGGGCGATTGTCGAGGCGGCATATGGCAAGACAGCGCATAAACGTGCGCTGCCGATTGCCCCGCAGTAGGCGCGGGCTGCAAGCCATATCAGGAAGTGTCTCGCCATGAAATGGAATTTTTCCTACATTATTGAAGGATGAGGATTCTTTACGCTCTGAGCTTTCAATGAGTTCAGGATCAACGGAATGGCTTCCAGCGTATTGAAAGCGAGTGACTCAATTGCTGGCGTCTTGCGCCGCTACCTGCCAGTGCTTCTCGGCACGACGGCCATGGCGATTTTGTCAGGCATCCTGGTGACGGTATTGGATGATGCGACCTATCTGCGCCGGTTCGACCCGTCGCTCAAAGCGCAGATGTCGGGGTGGAGTCTTGTCGCATTGGCGACTGTTGCCGTGTTTTCCAATGCCATGATGGTGTGCGGTCGGCGTTGGGCGGGTGTTGTCCTGGCAAGCTATTTTGCGATGTGTCTGATGCTGGTGGTACCGACCCTGCAGTACCATCCCCACACCTTGGCCTATACGTTGGGTGTCGTATGTCCGCTGTGCGGATTGCTGCTGCTCAATAGCGAACGCCACCGCGAGATGCGCCACTCGCTGCTCAAGCTACGTGTTCTGCGCCACGACGGCGGTCGGGCCGCAGATCGCTCCGCTTGACCCTGCACTTCGCCGGCCCTCGCAGGCGTTTGGTGGATAGTCCGATTCTGATGCGAAACCCTATGTGTGTTTGGAACTGCACTGTTTCAGTTGCCACCAACAGGCAGCCGAACCGAGCGCTTGTTTGTTTGGCCAGGCCGTTGTTACGTCCAAGACATGAGGTGTTGCCATGATGAATACTTACTTAAACCAGCCGTTCTATTCGCCTCCGCCTGTGCAGAACCGCGAATTTCCCTCAGCGGGTAATGCGATGGCGAATATGCCCAGCGTAATGACCAGCAATTATTCCCACTCGGCCGTTGCAGACATGCTGCTGCAAAACTTCGAGTATTTCAGATCGCCTGGCAGTTCTTTCGCGTCTCGAGAGTCGCTGGCTGATGTGGCCAATCGTCCATTGGGGATGGGCGGTCATGATGATCAGATGACGTTGCTTGCCAGGGATATATTGGGTCGGCCCGGTCTCGCAAGCCTGTTTGACGGTGTTCAAAATGGCGCTCAGGAAGATGGCCTGATTAACCGCGAGGATATGCAACTGGCTATCGGTCAGTTGTCTCAGCAGGAGGCGGGCGGCTATTCCCCACTGTCAGGCAATCGATTTGCCGGGGGCGATTACGGCGCGATGCAACAGCAGAGAATAAATCAGCAATGCTCTCCTCAGTTCAACGCGCAACCTGCATTTGGTGGTGGGCCGCAAGGCATGCAAGGCTGGCAGGCGTCGCAGCCCCCGTCTTATATGGGTGTGCAAGGTAGCCAGCCATGGAGCCCGGTGATGGCCGCAGGTCGACCCTATGCCAATGACAGTGACGAGGCGTTCTCGGCCAAGGTGCTTTCCCATTTCGGTGCCCTGCAAGATCCTTCACGAGGTAGCATCACGGATGAGTCGCTGAGCGCCGCTGCGTCGGGACATACCCTGGATGGACGGCCCATCAGTGCGGCCGATACTGCTGTCGCGCAGGAATTGATGGAGCGAGGACAACTGTTCAAGACACTGGATCAAGGCCGCAGTGGCGTGCTTGACGGCAGTATCTCCCGGCAGGACCTGGGGGATGCATCAAATACATTCAGGACGATGAGCGACGAAGGGCTGCTGCATGCCGTCAAAAATAATTTCAGACAGTTTACCGCCGGTGCGGATGACAAGTACGTCAATGTGAATGAGCTGAAAGAGGCGGCGGGTCTTACCCCGTCCACACGAACCTTCAGTCCGCAAGCGCGCGAAGTGGCCCTGGAATTGCTCAATCGTCCTGGCTTGTTGCGTGAGCTGGATATCGGCGTTCGGGAGGAGGGCAAGCCGGGCGCTGAAGACCAACGCTTTGATATGGTCAACATCGACCATATGATCGACCAGCAATCCTCCCGTGCGCCAAGCAAACCCTACGCCAGCGCGTATGCGGGTAACTTCTCCGTATCCGCCGGCGGGTAATATTTGCGGCTATCAAAGGCTGCTTTCCGGTAGGCGGATAGCAGCCGTCCCTGGCACCTGCCTCGTTGCACGCAACTACCTGCCCTCTGGAGTGGTCCATCGATCTCGGCGTACCATTGGCGGTTCAGCGCCAACAGCCTCAAGCGATTGACCACTCCACTGCCACCCAGGGGCCCAAACCATCATGGAAGTCACCCAGCAACGACCGTTGTGGCAGGTTTACCTGTTCTTTCTGGCACCGATGGTGCTCTCCAATTTTCTGCAAAGCTTCTCCGGTACGCTCAACGGTATCTATGTCGGGCAGATGCTCGGTACCCACGCGCTGGCGGCGGTGTCGGGCATGTTCCCCATCGTGTTTTTCTTCATCGCCCTGGTGATTGGCCTGGGTGCCGGCGCCTCGGTGCTGATCGGCCAGGCCTGGGGCGCCGGGGAGACTGGACTGGTCAAGGTGATCACCGGCGCCACGCTGACCCTGGGCGCACTGATAGGCTTGCTCGCGGCCGTACTGGGTGGGCTGTTTGCGCGCCCCGCGTTGCAGGCCCTGGGAACCCCCGTCGATGTGCTGGACGATGCGGTGGGCTACGCCCAGGTGATGATGCTGATCATGCCGCTGCTGCTGGTCTTTATCCTTTATACCCAGCTGCTGCGCGGCGTCAGCGACACGGTTTCGCCGTTGTTGGCGCTGATGGTATCGACCCTGGTGGGCTTGTTGCTGACGCCGGCGCTGATCCGCGGTTGGATCGGCCTGCCGCCCATGGGCATCCAGAGTGCGGCGTACGCCGGGCTGGCGGGGAATGCCCTGGCGATGCTGTTCCTGATTCTGCGCCTGCGCCACAAGCACCATGTGATGGCGCCGGATCGCGACATGCTCGCAGCCCTGCGCCTGGACCGGGTGATCCTCGGCAAGGTCCTGCGCATCGGGTTGCCTACCGGCTTGCAGATGGTGGTGCTGTCGTTGTCCGAATTGGTCATCCTGGCGCTGGTCAACGGCCATGGTTCCCAGGCAACGGCGGCGTACGGCGCGGTGACGCAGATCGTCAATTACGTGCAGTTTCCGGCGCTGTCGATTGCCATCACCGCCTCGATCCTGGGCGCGCAGGCCATTGGCGCCGGTCGCCTGGAGCGCATCGGGCCGATCCTGCGCACCGGGCTGTTGATCAATACCGGCCTCACCGGTGGCCTGATCGTGCTCGGCTACGGGTTGTCGCATTGGCTGCTGGGTCTGTTCATCACCGACGCCGCCGCGCGCGTCAACGCCGAGCACCTGTTGCATATCATGCTGTGGAGCATCCTGGTGTTCGGCTTCCAGGCCGTGATCGGCGGGATCATGCGTGCCAGCGGCGTGGTGCTGATGCCGGTCGCTATCTCGATTTTCTGTGTGCTGTGCGTGGAATTGCCGGTGGCGTACCTGTTCAATGCGCACTTTGGCCTGGAAGGCGTATGGATGGCATTTCCGGTGACTTACCTGGCGATGCTGGTGTTGCAGACAGCCTATTACCGCCTGGTATGGCGGCATAAGCAGATCAAGCGGCTGGTGTGATACAAGGTTGCCCCACCTAAGGACAGAAGGCGCTTTATCAATGGCAAATCCCTACGCCGCGTTGTTTCAGGTTCCCGGCGCTCGCGCTTTTGTCCTGGCGGGCATGCTGGCACGCATGCCGATATCCATGACCGGTATCGGCCTGATCACCATGCTCTCGCAGGTGCATGGCGGTTATGGCCTGGCGGGCTCGGTGGCGGCGGTGTTCGCGTTGGCCACGGCATTTTGTGCGCCGCAGGTATCGCGTCTGGTGGATCGATACGGCCAGGGCAGGGTGCTGCCGATCGCCGCGCTGATCGGTGGGGGCGCGTTGTTGATGGTGCTGCTGTGCACGCGTGTGCAGGCGCCGAACTGGACGTTGTTCCTGTTCGCCGCGCTGGCCGGTTGCATGCCCAACATGTCGGCCATGGTGCGAGCGCGCTGGACCGAGTTGTACCGCGGCCAGCCCAGGCTGCAAACCGCGTTCGCCCTGGAGTCGGTGCTCGATGAGGTGTGCTTTATCATCGGCCCGCCCATTTCGGTCGGTCTGAGCGTGGTGCTGTTTGCCGAGGCCGGGCCTTTGGCGGCGGCGCTGTTGCTGGCGGTGGGCGTGACCACTTTCGTGCTGCAACGCGAGACCGAGCCGCCGGTGCACCCACGCCACGACCACCATGGACGCTGGCTGATCGCCTCGCCTTCGGTGCTGATCCTGATGACCCTGTTGCTGGCCATGGGTGTAATTGTCGGGGTGGTGGATGTGGTCAGCGTCGCCTTTGCCCAGCATCAGGGTCAACCCGCCGCGGCGAGTATCGTGCTGTCGGTCTACGCCATCGGCTCCTGCCTGGCCGGCCTGGCTTTCGGCACGCTCAAGCTCAAGGCCTCGTTGCCCCGGCAGTTTCTGTTCTGCGGCGTGGCCACGGCGTTGACCACCTTGCCGTTGCTGTGGGTGACCGATATTCCGGGCCTGGCCGTGGCGATCTTTATCTCCGGCCTGTTCTTCGCCCCGACCCTGATCGTGTCCATGGCGCTGGTGGAGCAAGTGGTCCCACCGAGCCGCCTCACTGAAGGCATGACCTGGCTGATCACCGGCCTGAGCATCGGCGTGGCGATTGGCGCCGCCAGCTCGGGCTGGATGATTGACCACTCCGGCGCCGCCAGCGGGTTCTGGGTGGCGCTGGCGGCGGGGTTGGTGGTGTTGGGTTCGGCCGTGCTGGGGTATCGGCGGTTGGGCAGTCAGCCAATCGCCGGGCAATGATGTTGTAAAAACTCATTCAGCGCCTGGCGTGTCAGATCGTTCAACGTCACTTTCTTGCGGGTCGCCGCCAGCGCTGCCGCCAAATGCAGATCATGACCCACGCGTACGTTGAACGAGCCCTTGCAAGGCTTTTCCGGCGTTTGCCCGAGGGCCTGGCAGGTGGCGAGGTAATCGTCCACCGCCTCTCTGAAGGCCGCGTCCAGCTCGGCGACGGTTTTGCCTTCGTAGCTCACCAACGCCTTGATGAACAGGATTTTGCCGAACAGGCAGTTGTCTTCGAGGCTGGCTTCGATGGAGCCGATGTAGCCTTTGTGTTTCAGCTGGTTGTTCACTGAATCAGTTCTCCTGATTTCAATTGTTCGATGATTTGGCGCCGAATGTAGTGTTTCAGTTCGTTGCCGGGGTGAGGCTTGTGCAGGGTAATCAGTGCACTGGGGTCGCCGATATCGAATTTGACCCGGCTTCCAGCCCCTTCAATCTGTGTGTAGCCCAGTCGGCGTAACAGCGTTACGAGTTCAGACCAGGTGAATGCCACGTGCTCATCGAGCAGTTTGGCGAGCAGCTTTTCATTTTTGGACACGGCGTTCCCTGCGTGTAACTAAATGTAGTTGCAAAAAGTGGTGTACGTCAATGCTAGCTTGGGTTGACGTGTCTTTCTCAAGATTGATGTAACCCTTGATGACACCTCGCTTGCAGCCCCCATTGCTCGCTAATTTTTCCCTCTGCGGTTCGTTTTATAGGGACGACGTGCCTTTGTGCTTCCTGCCTATTGCTCCGGACTCCAACAAATGAATGCTGAAGACTCCTTGAAACTTGCTCGCCGGTTTATCGGGTTGCCCCTGGAAAAGCGCCAAGTGTTCCTGCAGGCCCTGCAGAAAGAAGGCGTGGATTTTTCCCGGTTTCCGATTCCGGCGGGGGTGGAGGCAGAGGACCGCCAGGCGCTGTCCTACGCGCAGCAGCGCATGTGGTTTCTGTGGCAGTTGGACCCGGCCAGCGGCGCCTATAACCTGCCCGGCGCCGTACGCTTGAAGGGTGCGCTGAGCCTGGACTCCCTGGACCAGGCGTTCGCCAGCCTGGTGGCGCGCCACGAAACCTTGCGCACGGTGTTTCAGCGCCAGGCGGATGAGCGGCTGGCCCAGGTTCCAATCGAACCGTCAGGGGTAGTCGAGCACCTGGACCTCAGTAACTTGGCCCCCGCTGACCGTGAGCAGGCCGTCAACGCGTCGGCAACGCGTCAGTCGCTGTTGCCGTTCGACCTGGAACACGGCCCGCTGCTGCGCGTGCAACTGCTCAAGCTCGATGCACACGAGCACGTGTTGCTGCTGACCTTGCACCACATCGTCTCCGACGGTTGGTCGATGAATGTGTTGATCGACGAATTCATCCGTTTCTATGACGCTCACGAGCGCAACGAAGCGCCGCAATTGCCGGCGCTGGCGATCCAGTACAGCGACTACGCCCTCTGGCAGCGTCGCTGGCTGGAAGCCGGCGAGCAGGCGCGCCAGCTGCAATACTGGCAGGCGCGCCTGGGCGATGAACACCCGGTGCTGGAGCTGCCGACCGACCGTCCACTCCCGGCCATGCCCAGCTACCAGGGCACGCGCCACACCTTCGAGATCGACCCGGCGCTGGCCGCGCAATTGCGCACGTGCGCGCAAACGCACAACGTCACCTTGTTCATGCTGCTGCTCGGCGCGTTCAATGTGCTGCTGCATCGCTACACGGGGCAGGGCGATATACGCGTCGGCGTGCCCATCGCCAACCGCAATCGCACTGAAGTCGAAGGGCTGATCGGTTTCTTCGTCAATACCCAGGTGCTGCGCACCGAACTGACCGGACAAACCCGCGTCGCCGAACTGCTGCAAGGCATCAAGGAACACGCCCTGGGTGCCCAGGCGCATCAGGAATTGCCGTTCGAACGCTTGGTGGAAGCCTTGAAAGTCGAGCGTAGCCTGAGCCATACGCCGCTGTTCCAGGTGATGTACAACCATCAGCCGGTGGTGGCGGACATCGCCTCCGTCAGCACCGCCTCCGGCCTGGAACTGGCCCTGGTGGAATGGCAGGGTCGCACCACGCAGTTCGACCTTACCCTCGACACCTATGAAAAATCAGGCACCCTGCATGCCGCGCTGACATACGCCAACGACCTGTTCGACGCGCCTTCCATCCAGCGCATGGCCCGCCATTGGATCAGCCTGTTGCAGGCGATGGTGGCGGACGGTGAACAGCGCATCGGCGAGTTGCCGATGCTGGGCGCTGACGAGCAGCAGGTATTGGTCAAGGCCTGGAACCACACCGCCGCGCCGTACCCGACCGAACGCGCGATCCATCACCTGATTGAAGACCAGGCCCAACGCACGCCGGATGCCCCGGCGCTGGTATTCGGTGAGGTCACCCTGACCTATGCCCAGCTTGACGCGCGCGCCAACCGGTTAGCCCATGCATTGCGCGAGCGAGGCGTCGGCCCGGATGTGCTGGTGGGGATCTGTGTCGAGCGTTCCATCGACATGGTCGTGGGCCTGTTGGCCATCCTCAAGGCAGGCGGCGCCTACGTCCCGCTGGACCCGGAATACCCTGGGGAACGCCTGGCCTACATGATCGACGACAGCGGCATCACGCTGCTGCTCAGCCAGCAAAACCTGTTGGCGCGACTGCCGACCGCAGGCATCCAGGTGATAGCCCTGGACCAGCCCGCCGACTGGCTCGACGCCTACAGCAGCGAGTCCCCGAACGTCACCCTCCATGGGTTGAACCTGGCCTATGTGATCTACACCTCCGGCTCCACCGGCAAGCCCAAGGGCGCCGGTAACAGCCATCGTGCGCTGGTCAACCGCCTGTGCTGGATGCAGCAGGCCTACGCACTCGATGGCAGCGACGCGGTGCTGCAGAAAACGCCGTTCAGCTTCGACGTTTCGGTGTGGGAGTTTTTCTGGCCGCTGATGACCGGCGCGCGCCTGGTGGTCGCCGCACCGGGAGAGCACCGTGAACCGGCCCGCCTGATCGAGACCATCAAGCGGCACGCCATCACCACCCTGCATTTCGTGCCGTCCATGTTGCAGGCGTTCATCCATGAGCCAGGCGTAGGCGCCTGCGCCAGCCTCAAGCGCATTGTCTGCAGCGGCGAAGCCTTGCCGTTGGACGCGCAACTGCAGGTGTTCGCCAAGCTGGCGAATGCGGCCTTGTACAACCTCTACGGCCCGACCGAAGCCGCGATCGACGTGACCCACTGGACCTGCATCGATGAAGGCGCCGACAGCGTGCCGATTGGCCGGCCGATCGCCAACCTCGGCACCTACGTGCTCGATGCCCAGCTCAACCCGGTACCGGCCGGTGTTGCGGGTGAGCTTTACCTGGGCGGCACCGGTCTGGCGCGCAGCTACCATCGTCGCCCGGCGCTGACCGCCGAGCGCTTTGTGCCGAGCCCCTTCGTGGCCGCTGAGCGCCTGTACCGTACCGGCGACCGTGTGCGTCAGCGCGCCGATGGGGTGATCGAATACCTCGGCCGCCTCGACCACCAGGTCAAGCTGCGCGGCTTGCGCATCGAACTGGGCGAGATCGAAACACGCTTGATGCAGCACCCGCAGGTGCGCGAAGCAGTGGTCCTGGTACAGGGCGGCAAGCAGCTGGTGGCCTATCTGGTCCTTGAAAGCGAGGCCGTCGGCGACCTCAAGGCCTGGCTGCTCAACAGCCTGCCGGAATACATGGTGCCGACCCATTTCATCACCCTGGCCAGGCTGCCGGTGACCGCCAACGGCAAGCTCGATCGCAAGGCGCTGCCACTGCCGGACACTGCGCCGCAGCAGGCTTTCGCCGCGCCTGAAAACCCCCTGCAACAAGCCTTGGCCGCGATCTGGAGCAGTGTGCTAGGCATCGAAGCCGTAGGCCTGGACGATAACTTTTTCGAGCTGGGCGGCGATTCGATCATTTCCATCCAGGTGGTCAGCCGTGCCCGTCAGGCCGGTATCCGCCTCAGCCCGCGCGACCTGTTCCAATACCAGAGCGTGCGCAGCCTGGCGCTGGTGGCGAGCTTCGATGAGCTCAATGCGATCGATCAAGGCCCGGTCAGCGGTGAGGTCATCCTGACGCCGGTGCAGCAGGGCTTTTTCGCCCAGACCATCCCGGCGCGTCAGCATTGGAACCAGTCATTGCTGCTGACGCCGCGTGAAACCCTGGAGTTCTCTCGACTCGATGCGGCGGTGATGCAATTGATCCGGCATCACGACGCCCTGCGTCTGCGCTTCGTGGCGCAGGGCGAGGGTTGGCAACAGCATCACGCCGCGCAGGTCGGCGCATCGGTGTTGTGGCAGGCCAGTGCCGGCAGCGACGCCGAATTCGCCGCGCTGTGCGATGAGGCCCAGCGCAGCCTGGACCTGGAGCACGGCCCGCTGCTGCGCGCCGCCCTGGTCGATATGGCCGACGGTACCCAGCGTTTGCTGTTGGTGGTGCACCATTTGGTGGTGGATGGCGTGTCCTGGCGCATCCTGCTGGAAGACCTGCAACAGGCTTATCGCGAACAGACATTGCCGGCAAAGACCAGCGCCTACCAGCACTGGGCGCAGCGCCTGCAAGACCACGCGCAGGCCCTCGATCACCAACTGCCGTACTGGCAGGCGCAATCCATCGATGCCGAGTTGCCTTGCGATCACCCCGAGGGTGGCCTGCAAAATCGCCTGGGCGCCAAGCTTGAAACGCGCCTCGATGCCGAGCACACGCGCCAGTTGCTGCAAGAGGCGCCGGCGGCCTATCGCACCCAGGTCAATGACCTGTTGCTCACCGCCCTGGCACGGGTGGTCAGCCGTTGGAGCGGTCATCCCGCCGCGCTGATCCAGCTGGAAGGACATGGTCGCGAGGACCTGTTCGATGGCATCGACCTGACCCGCACCGTCGGCTGGTTCACCAGCCTGTTTCCATTGCGCCTGCAAGCCGATGGCGAGCTGTCCGGTGCAATTAAGGCGGTCAAGGAGCAACTGCGCGCCGTCCCCGACAAGGGCCTGGGCTATGGCCTGCTGCGCTACCTCGGCGCGCCGCAAGCGCGCGAATCCCTGGCCGGGCTGGCCGCGCCACGCATCACCTTCAACTACTTGGGCCAGTTCGACCGCCAGTTCGATGAGTCGGCGCTGTTCGTACCGGCCGGCGAGGGCAGTGGCCAGGCTCAGGACCCCGAGGCGCCGCTGGCCAACTGGCTGACGGTGGAAGGGCAGGTGTATGGCGGTGAGTTGGCCTTGCAGTGGGGCTTCAGTCGCGAGATGTTCGAACCCTCGACCATCCAGCGCCTGGCGGACGAATACGCCGCTGAACTCAAGGCCCTGATCGAACATTGCTGTGCCACGCCGGCCGGGCAGGTCACGCCATCGGATTTCCCCCTGGCACGCGTCACCCAGGCGCAACTGGATGCATTGCCGGTGGCCGGGCCGGCCATCGCAGACCTTTACCCCTTGTCGCCGATGCAGCAGGGCATGCTGTTCCACACGCTGTTGGAACCCGAGGCCCAGGCCTATATCAACCAGCTGCGTCTGGACATCGACGGCCTCGACCTGCTTGCGTTCGGGCGCGCCTGGCAGGCCGCGCTGGACCGTCACGACATCCTGCGCAGCAGCTTCCATTGGCTGGGCCTGGACAGCGCGCATCAAGTGATTCGCCGCCAGGTCGACCTGCAACTGCAAGTGATTGAAGACCCCCGCGCCGATTTCGATGCACTGGCCAATGCCGAGCGTGAGCGCGGCTTCGAACTCAATGCCGCGCCGCTGTTTCGCCTGGTGCTGGTGCGTGGCGCGGGCACGACCTGGCAGCTGATTTTCACCAGCCACCACATCCTGATGGATGGCTGGAGCAACGCCCAGTTGCTCGGCGAAGTGCTTGCTCATTACGCGGGCCAGGCCGTGCCTGCACCGCTTGGGCAATTTCGCGATTACCTGGGCTGGCTGCAACAGCAAGGCAATGGCGAAGCATTCTGGAAAGCCGAGCTGGCGCCATTGCCGGCGCCGACCCGGTTAGCCCAGGCGCTGCGCGCGCCGGTTGACGGTGCGGGGACTGCAGAGCATCACGTCGTGTTGGGCAGTGACTTCACCCAGCGCCTCGGTGAGTTCGCCCGCCAGCATAAAGTGACCCTCAACACCCTGTTGCAGGGCGCCTGGGGCCTGCTGCTGCAACGCTACACCGGGCAGGCTTGCGTGGCTTTCGGCGCCACCGTGGCCGGGCGTTCCGCGCCGTTGCCGGGGATCGAGCAACAGTTGGGCCTGTTCATCAATACCTTGCCGATCATCAGCGCCGCCTCGCCGGCGCAATCCGCCGCCAGTTGGCTCAGCCAGTTGCAGGCGCAGAACCTCAGCCTGCGCGATCACGAGCATGTGCCGCTCTACGACATCCAGGGCTGGGCCGGCCAGCAAGGCGCCGCGCTGTTCGATACCCTGCTGGTGTTTGAAAACTTCCCGGTGGCCGAAGCGCTGAAACAGGGCGCGCCGGCCGGCCTGACCTTCGGGCCGCTGCATAACCATGAGCGCACCCATTACCCATTGACCCTTGGCATCGAACTGGGCACCGGACTGGGCCTGGAGTTCAGCTACGACCGCGCGCAGTTCAGCGCGTCTCAGGTCACGCGGCTGGGGGACAACCTGCACCATCTGCTGGCGCAACTGCTGGCCGACGCTCACGTCCCCCTGGGCAATCTGCGCCTGCTCGACGCCACCGCGCAGCGCGACGTGCTTGCCCTCAGCCAGTTGCCGGCGACCGCCGGAGGTCATCAACACGCCCATGAGCGCATCGCGGCCCAGGCCCAGGCCACGCCTGACGCACTGGCGGTGCAGGCCGGCAGCGAACGCTTGAGTTACGCCCAA
>NZ_CVTX01000178.1:3481-12959 GCF_900005715.1 Pseudomonas sp. 34 E 7 | reverse complement strand
TCCTACGAGCATGACAATGGTTTCGTACGGGTCGTGCGGCGTGGTGAGGCGGTTTGGAAATACGAGCGTAATGAGCAAGGCGATGTCATCCGCAGGATTGATCCGGACAGCGACGCGACGGACTACAGCTACGACAAGCAAGGGCAACTGACCGGGGTCTGGTATCCCGACAACAGTTGTCATCGGCTGGTGTGGAATGAGCGTGGGCAGCTTGTTGAAGAACAGTTGCCCAATGGAAGCATCATGCGTTATCGCTATGACGATCTGGGCCGGCAATTGTCGCGTGAGGATGAGCTTGGCGCGCTGACTCAGTATCAATGGGACGCGGTAGGGCGCCTGCTGAAACTGACCCAATCCGACGGTACTTATCGGGAGTTCAGCTACAACCCTTACGGAAAAATCATCGCCGAACGCGATGAACTCGGCCACGTCACCCGCTACGAATACGCCGACGGCCTGCACCTGATCAGCCGCCGCATCAACGCCGACGGCACTCAGGTCAAGTATCGCTACGACAACGCCCGCCTTTTGCTAACTGAAATCGAAAACGAAGTTGGCGAAACCTATCAACTGGACTACCACCCCAACGGCCTGATCCGACAGGAAACCGGCTTCGACGGCCAACGCACCGCCTACGCCTACGACCTCAACGGCAACCTGCTGGAAAAGACCGAACACGGCGACGATGGCAGTCAGCTTATTACCCAATACGAGCGCGACCATGCCGGTCGTCTTGTAAGAAAAATCCTCCCCGATGGCAATACGGTCGACTACACCTACGACCGCCAAGGCAACCTCCTCAGCGTCGAAGACGGCCACTGGGCGCTGGCCTACGAGTACGACAAACAAAACCGTCTCACTGCTGAACATCAGGGCTGGGGCACCTTGCGCTATGGCTATGACGCCTGCGGCCAACTTCAGCATTTACGCCTGCCGGATAATAACCGTCTGACCTTCAACCACGACAAAGCCGGCCACTTGGCCACCGTCGAGCTAAATGGCTCACTGCTGACCTCCCACCTGTTCCATGCAGGTCGCGAACACCAACGCCAACAAGGCCAACTGCTCAGCCACTACCACTACGACGACCAAAACCGCCTGCACGCCCACGCCGTCACCCAGCAAGGAAACCACCTTTACCAACGCCAATACGACTACGACAAAGCCGGCAACCTCGCCCGCCTGATCGACACCCGCAAAGGCGAACACCGTTACCGCTACGACCCACTAAACCGCCTGACCCGCGCCGATCACTCGCAAGACGTACAGGAGCGTTTCGGCCACAACCCCGCCGGCAATTTGCTTATGCAAGACAGGCCGGGGCCGGACATCGTGGCGGGCAATCGCCTGATGATCCAAGGCGGTCACCATTACGACTATGACGCTTTTGGAAATCTAATAAGAGAACGGCGTGGCAAGGGTCATGCACTCGTCACCGAGTACCGCTACGACTGCCAGCACCGGCTGATCGGCCTCACCAAGCCCAACGGCCAAACCGCAAGCTATCGCTATGACCCGTTTGGTCGACGTATCAGCAAAACCATAGAAGAGAAAACCACAGAGTTCTTCTGGCAAGGCGACAAGCTGATCGCCGAACACCATGCGGAACGTCATCGCAGCTACCTCTACGAACCCGACAGCTTCCGCCCGCTGGCACTGCTGGAAGGCTTCGGGCCGGAAGAAACCACGCCCTACCACTACCAACTCGACCACCTCGGCACACCGCAGGAACTCACCACGCCCGACGGTGAAATCGTCTGGTCCGCGCACCACCGCGCCTACGGCGAAATCAGCCGCCTCGACGTCGGCAAAGTCGACAACCCTCTACGTTTCCAAGGCCAGTACTACGACCAAGAAAGCGGCCTGCACTACAACCGGCATCGCTACTACCATCCGGATATTGGTCGTTACCTGACGCCTGATCCGGTGAAGCTGGCGGGTGGGATCAATGCGTACCAGTACGTGCCCAACCCTACAGGCTGGTTAGACCCTCTAGGTCTGAACAATTGTCCAGGTGAAAACAAGTGCCAGCAGAATAGTCGTGAAGGTCCAGAGGCACTGCCGCAGGCTAATGAATACAGCACACCCACACCTAAGAGCCCAAATGCGCGACCTGATATTGGCTACCACAAGGAGACCTATGCCAGTAAACCTGTAAATCCGGAAGAAACCGTTCATAAATGGGAAGAGTTTTTGGGACCTCCCCCTCATACGAATACCAACCCACGAACAGGCAAACCTGATAAAGACAGAATTGTTTCCAGCGATGCAAAAAGAAGCATCCGTTACGGCGCTCATGAAATGAACAGCAAGCCAAGCAAGCATCATTATCATGAGGAAACATGGACACTTGAACTGAAGACCAACACGATGAATATAGACAATACTGTTGTACGGGTCCCATTAACGAAGAAGTGAAATGAAAATACGAACGACTGACGTTTTTTCCGTCCAAGACACTTTATGTGTGGAGTTCAGCTCGCTTTTTGGAAATGGCATAGCTTTCTGGCATGGCACCAAACCCAACATCGGTGATGTTTTGGATGTGGAATTAGAATTGGATGAAGTATTTTCCTGGAAGGAAAATATTGATCTTTCTTCTGACACAACGCCAAAAATCACCGTAAACGATGGCATACAGATAATAACTGGCGAGCTTATTAACGATACAGACGGCTGTGCAGTACTAAAGATAGGGGATTCAGTAATCCTCGTAGAGCTAGACCAGCCAGTGCCGCACGAGCTCGGCTTCGTTGATGTCAGAGCTACCGCCATTCATCTTTACCCAACTAATATCTAAAAAATTTTAGACGTTCAAACATCCAATCATCGGCTTGCCCCCTCGACAGTGAGCCGAATGACCAGCACAATCGGCTCACCATATGAGCCGAATAACCCCTACATTCGACTCAGTACCTAGGTACTTCTTCCATGGATCACCCCCGCTGGATCTGGCAACACCTCGACTGGCCCCATTTCCACTGGCAGCCCGGACGCTTGGCTGCTTTGCTGCGCGAATGCAGTCACTCCCAGGGCAAACTCCTGGGCATGCTCGGCTCCGCTGGTCAGGTAGCCAGCGCGCAGAACGAGCTGGACGCGCTGCTGCAAAACATCCTGACCTCCTCCGCTATTGAAGGCGAGCAACTGAATGTCGGCTCGGTGCGGTCCTCCCTGGCGCGACGGTTAGGCTTGGAGGCCACGACAGCCGGTCAGGTAAGCCGCCGTAGCGAAGGCCTCGCTGATCTGATGATGGATGCCACCGAGCAATTCGCCAAACCGTTCACCTATTCGCGCCTGATGCATTGGCACCATTTGCTGTTTCCAACTTCGCAAGCGAGCGTTTTCACGCGAGAGATAACTGTCGGGGGGCTGCGGGGGGATGAGCAGATGCAGGTAGTATCGGGCCGTCTTGACCGGCCTACCGTGCATTTTGAGGCGCCGCCACGCGCGGGGCTGAAGCAGGCGCTCGATGACTTTCTTGAGTGGTTCGAACTGAGCCGCAGTCAAGCGGAACTGGACCCCTTCATACGTGCCGGCGTTGCGCATTTCTGGTTTATCACGCTTCACCCGTTCGATGACGGCAATGGTCGCCTGACACGCGCCATCACTGACTTGGCCTTGGCCCAGGGCGACCATCACGCGATACGCTTTTATGCGATGTCAGCCAGTATCCTTGAGGACCGCCAGGGCTATTACAACGCATTGGAGTCCAGCCAAAAGGCCACGCTCGATATCACGGATTGGCTCGAGTGGTTTCTGAGAACGTTGTTGCGCAGCCTGCAAGAGGCAATGGCGCGGATAGATCGTGTGTTGAGCAAGACGCGATTCTGGGACCACCACCGCGGCGCTGCTTTGTCTACCGAACAGACCAAAGTGCTCAACCGCCTGCTCGACGGCGGTGAAAGGGGTTTCGAAAAGGGCATCAGCGCCGCGCAGTACCAGGCGGTGGCCAAGGTATCCAAGGCAACCGCCACGCGGCACCTGGCTGACCTGCTGGAAAAAAACTGCCTGATCCGTCTGCCCGGAGGCGGTCGCAGCACGCGTTATCAGATTAATACTGCGGGCGAGTAAGCCCCCACTCATTTGCCCCAATCCCCCATGTCTGCTAGTGTCGCGCCGGTTTACCGTCTACCGGAATTGCCGCCATGGCCCGCAAAAAAGTTGCACTCGATTTCGAACAATCCCTCGCCGACCTGCAAACCCTGGTCGAGCGTCTGGAGAACGGCGAGTTGTCGCTGGAAGACTCGTTGACGGCATTTGAGCAAGGCATCGGCCTGACCCGTGACTGCCAGAGCGCGTTGGCGCAGGCTGAGCAAAAAGTGCAGGTGTTGCTTGAGCGCGATGGGGAGTTGGCCGAAGAACCTTTCGATGCGGAACAACCCGAATGATCGATGCGTATCAGGCCAGTAGCCAAGCCCGGGTAAATGCGGCGCTGGAGCCCTTGTTTGTTGCGCCGAGCCCGGAAATGAAGCGGCTTTACGAGGCCATGCGCTACAGCGTGATGAACGGTGGCAAGCGGGTGCGCCCGTTGCTGGCGTATGCCGCGTGTGAAGCGCTGGGTGCGCCAGCCGAGCAGGCCAATGGCGCGGCCTGTGCGGTAGAACTGATTCACGCCTATTCCCTGGTACATGACGATCTGCCGGCGATGGACGACGACGATCTGCGTCGCGGCCAGCCGACCACCCATAAAGCCTTTGATGAAGCCTATGCGATCCTGGCCGGTGATGGCCTGCAGAGCCTGGCGTTCAGCGCATTGCTGGACCCGGCGCTGAGCAGCGTCAACGCCGAGACCCGCCTGCGCATGGTCACCGCCCTGGCCCTGGCCGCAGGCCCGGCCGGGATGGTCGGCGGGCAGGCGATCGACATGGGTTCGGTCAGCCTCAAGCTGGATCAGCAAGCCCTGGAACACATGCATCGTCACAAGACCGGCGCGCTGATCGAAGCTGCCGTGCAACTGGGCGCCCTGGCCAGTGGCCGGGCTGAAGCGGCGCAATTGGCGGCGCTGCAAACCTATTCACGGGCTGTCGGCCTGGCCTTCCAGGTGCAGGACGATATCCTCGACGTGGAAAGCGACACCGCCACCCTCGGCAAACGCCAGGGCGCCGATATCGCGCGGGACAAGCCGACCTATCCTGCGCTGCTCGGGCTTGCGGCCGCCAAGGCCTACGCCCTGGAGCTGCGCGATCAAGCCCTGGACGCCCTGCGACCTTTCGACGCGGCGGCTGAGCCGTTGCGTGATCTGGCGCGGTATATCGTCGAACGTCGCCACTGACAGCTGCGGCCATAAGCGCCGCAAATCGGCCAAGTTCGCCCCTCTGCGTGGGCAGTTTGCAATGCTTGAGGTAAACTGCCGCCTCTTCTATACCTATAACGATTCGCCTGATGCCCACGACGTTCCAAGAGATTCCCCGCAAGCGCCCGTCCACGCCCCTGCTCGACCGCGCTGCCACGCCGGACGGCCTGCGTCGACTGGGTGAAGCCGAGCTGGAAACCCTGGCCGATGAACTGCGCCTGGAATTGCTCTACACGGTCGGCCAGACCGGTGGGCATTTCGGTGCCGGGCTGGGCGTGATCGAGCTGACCATCGCCCTGCACTACGTATTCGACACCCCGGACGACCGGCTGGTGTGGGACGTGGGCCACCAGGCGTATCCGCATAAAATCCTTACCGGCCGTCGCGAGCGCATGGCCAGCCTGCGCCAGAAGGACGGTATCGCCGCCTTTCCACGGCGTTCGGAGAGCGAGTACGACACCTTTGGCGTCGGCCATTCCAGCACCTCCATCAGTGCAGCGCTGGGCATGGCGATTGCCGCCCGCCTGCAAGGCAGTGAGCGCAAGGCGATCGCAGTGATCGGTGATGGCGCGCTGACCGCGGGCATGGCCTTCGAAGCGCTGAACCATGCGCCGGAAGTGGATGCCAACATGTTGGTGATCCTCAACGACAACGACATGTCGATTTCGCGCAATGTCGGTGGTTTATCCAATTACCTGGCGAAAATCCTCTCCAGCCGCACCTACGCCAGCATGCGCGAAGGCAGCAAGAAAGTGCTGTCGCGTCTGCCCGGCGCGTGGGAAATTGCCCGTCGCACCGAAGAATATGCCAAGGGCATGCTGGTGCCCGGCACCTTGTTCGAAGAATTGGGCTGGAATTACATCGGCCCGATCGACGGCCACGACCTGCCCACCCTGATCGCCACGCTGCGCAATATGCGTGACCTCAAGGGCCCGCAGTTCCTGCATATCGTCACCAAGAAGGGCAAAGGCTTCGCCCCGGCGGAAGTCGACCCGATCGGTTACCACGCGATCACCAAGCTCGAGCCCCTGGACGCCCCCGCTGCTGCGCCGAAAAAGGCCAGCGGGCCGAAATATTCCGGCGTGTTTGGCGAATGGCTGTGCGACATGGCCGCCGCCGACCCGCGCCTGGTAGGCATTACCCCGGCGATGAAGGAAGGCTCCGACCTGGTGACCTTCAGCGAGCGTTTCCCGCTGCGCTATTTCGACGTGGCGATTGCCGAGCAGCACGCGGTGACGTTCGCCGCGGGCATGGCATGTGAAGGCGCCAAGCCGGTGGTCGCGATTTACTCGACCTTCCTGCAACGCGGTTATGACCAGTTGGTGCATGACGTGGCGGTGCAGAACCTCGACGTACTGTTCGCCATTGACCGCGCCGGCCTCGTCGGCGAAGACGGCCCGACGCATGCGGGCAGTTTCGACCTGTCCTACCTGCGCTGCATCCCCGGCATGCTGGTCATGACGCCGAGCGACGAGAACGAATTGCGCAAGATGCTCAGCACCGGCCACCTGTACAACGGCCCCGCCGCCGTGCGCTATCCGCGCGGCAATGGCCCGAATGCGGTGATCGAGAAAGACCTGGAGCCGATTGAAATCGGCAAGGGCCTCCTGCGTCGCCAGGGCAGCAATACGGCCTTCCTGGTGTTCGGCGTGCAACTGGCCGAAGCCTTGAAAGTCGCGGAGAAACTCGATGCCACCGTGGTCGACATGCGCTTCGTCAAACCACTGGATGAAGCCCTGGTGCGCGAGATTGCCGGTAGTCACGAACTGCTGGTGACGGTCGAAGAAAACGCCATCATGGGCGGCGCCGGTGCGGCGGTCAGTGAATTCCTGGCACGGGAGAATATCCTCAAGTCGGTGCTGCACCTGGGCTTGCCGGATATGTACGTCGAACACGCCAAGCCGGCGCAGATGCTGGCTGAATGCGGGTTGGATGAAGCCGGTATCGAGGCCTCGGTGCGCCAGCGTTTGGCGCTTCTGGCCCTGTAGAAACCGGGACTAAATGTGGAAGGGGGCTTGCCCCCGATAGCGGTGTATCAGTACCAGATGTTCTGACTGACACACTGCAATCGGGGGCAAGCCCCCTCCCACATTTTGATGTGTACACCCTTCAAACGCTATGGACAGCCCATGAAACGCCTGAGCCTTGCCCTGCTGCTGCTACCCTGCGCCGATCTGCTCGCCGACACCCGCGACCAGGCCTTGAAACTCTCCGACGTGGTCATCAGCGCCAACCGCCAGGTGCAGGCGCGCAATGACAGCAGCGCCGCCAACACCGTATTCACCCGCGCCGATATCGACCGCCTGCAGCCCGACAGCGTTACCGACCTGCTCAGCCGCGTGCCCGGGGTGCAAGTGGCGCCCACCGGTGGACGTGGCAGTCTGCCGGGCATCTACATTCGCGGTACAAAATCGGCGCAGAGTCTGGTGCTGGTGGACGGCCAGCGCATCGCCAATACCACCTCCGGCGACAGCGGTCTGCAATACCTCAACGTCGACCAGATTGAGCGCGTGGAAGTGCTGCGCGGCTCACGTTCGGTGATTTACGGCAGCGATGCGATCGGCGGGGTGATCCAGGTGTTTACCCGACGCAACGCCGAGCAAGGCTTGCAACCCCGGGTGAAGCTGGGCTTTGGCAGCCACCAGACCTGGGAGCGCAGCGTCGGCCTGTCGGGCGGCGATGAACAGACGCGCTTCAACCTGGGCGCCAGCCTGGATGAAACGGCCGGCATCAACTCGAGCCATCAGTCGTTTCCCAGCGACGGCGACCACGACGCCTACCGCAATCAGTCCCTGAGCCTGAACCTCAGCCACTCGTTCAGCGATGCGCTGGAACTGGGCTTCAACCTTTTGGATAACCGCGGCAAGTCGGAGTACGACAACAGCTTCGGTCGCTACGACTTCGCCACCGGGCAAAGCTTCGGCCAGAAACCCTACACCGATTACACCGTCAGCAGTGCCAGTGGCTATGTCGACGCCACCCTCAGCGAAGGCTGGCAGTCGCGCCTGGAGCTGGGCCACAGCGAAAACCGCGACACCAAGCGCGATACCCTCAGCGATGATTTCAGCGTGTTCAATACCTACCGCGACTCGGTCAACTGGCAGAACGACCTGACGCTGAACGAGCGCAACAGCCTGATCGTCGGTGGCGACTGGTACGAAGACCGCTTCCACGGTTCCACCGCGTTTACCGAAGACAGTCGCTGGAACCGTGCCGCCTTCGTGCAGCATCGCTTTCACGGTGAATGGTTTTCCACCGAACTGGGCCTGCGCCGCGACCAGAACCAGCAGTTCGGCGGCCAGAACAGCTGGAGCGGCACGCTGACAGTGCCGATCAACCCTGACAATGACGTGTTGCTCAGCTACAGCGAAGGCTTTCGCGCACCGACCTTCAACGATCTCTATTACCCCGGCACGCAGTACAGCAACCCCAACCTGCAGCCTGAGACGTCAAAAAGCTACGAGGTGCAATGGCGCAGCCAACTGGCGAACAGCACACGCCTGGAAGCCTCGCTGTACCGCACCGACCTGAGCGATGCGATCATCCTTGACGGTGGCAAGCCGCAGAACGTGGCATCGGCGCGAATCAATGGTGTTGAAGCAGCGCTCAAGCAGGAGTTGTTTGGCTGGCAAGGCAACCTGGGCGTGTCGTTGATCGACCCGCGTGACCGCGACAGCGGCCATACCCTGGCGCGCCGCGCACGGCGCACGTTGAACCTGGACCTGGATCGGCAGTTCGATAAGGTCGGTGTGGGCGCGAGCTGGCAGGCCATCAGCAGCAGCTACGATGACGAAGCCAATCGTAATCGCCTGGGCGGCTATGCCTTGCTGGGGCTGCGCAGCAGTTGGGCGTTGAACCGCGAGGTTTCGTTGTCGTTGAAGGTCGATAACGTGCTGGACAAGTCTTATGCGCGGGCGAAGTACAGCTACCTCGAGGGGTATCAGAATTATCGCGAAGCAGCCCGGACGTGGATGCTCGGGGTAACCTGGACACCCGAGATTTGAGTTGTCTGAACCGGCGTCATCGCAGCATAGCTGCCAACACAATTCCAGTCCCCCCAACCCTAACCACGATGCGAAGCGAGCCGCTCCTGATCTTGATCTGCTTTTGATCTTGATCTCAGGCGCCCCGTTAAACCACGCTGGCCGAACGCAGGCTTGAATCCGTGGGTAACCCGGCAGGACG
>NZ_CVTX01000178.1:0-3431 GCF_900005715.1 Pseudomonas sp. 34 E 7 | reverse complement strand
TTTTGCTTACTTTTGCGCTTTTCAAAAGTGAGCCGCTGTAAAAGCGGAACCCATAGCAGCCGTTACCGCAGAAACGGATATGTACCCGGTCCAATCCAGCATCCTGGTCGGCCCAGAGGCCGCCATCGGGAGCAAGCCCCCTCCCACACTTGAAATGCATTCCCCTGTGGGAGCTGGCTTGCCTGCGATAGCGATGTCAGAGGCTCGGCGCAATCACCTGACACAACCGCGCCACCGCTTCCAGCATCTGCCCACTGGGCCGCTCCAGGCCCTTGTCCGGTACCAACCGCACGCGCTCGAACAGGCTCGGCCAGACCTTCCAGGCCTCCCGCTGCGCCTGATCGCCCACCAGGATCAACTGCGGATCACGCTGCAACACTGACTCAATACTCACCTGCGGCGCCGGCAGCTTGAGGTCGTCGAACACATTGCGCGCCCCGCACACCTTCAACGCATCACTGATGATCTGCTCGCCGCCCACGGTGTACAGCGGCTGGTTCCAGACCTGGTAAAACACGCGCAACGGCTCGGCGCGCCGATAGCGCTGGCGCAGTTCGGCGAGGCGCTGGCGCAGTTGATCGGCCAAGGCCAGGCCGGCGTCGGCACGCCCCAATTGCTCGGCAATGGCCTGGACTTGGCGGGTCAATTGTTCAAGGTCATGGGGTTCGGCAACGTACACCGGGATATTCAGGCGCTGCAATTGCTCGCGCTGAGCCGGGCCGACGCTGCCGGGCCAGAGCAGGATCAGGTCGGGATTGAGGCTGAGCAGGCGCTCCATGTCCAACTGGCCGTAACGCCCGACCGATGGCACCTGCGCAAGGGCCGACGGCCGCTCGCCGCCATCGAGCACACCCACCAAGAGATCGGCAGCGCCCAATTCGACGACGATTTCAGACAGCGACGGCGCCAGACTGACAACGCGCTCGACCGCCAACGCCTGAACGCTGAACCCGAGCAACAACGCCAACCAGTAGCGTTTCATCCCAATTGGCGCGGAATGCGATAGAGGTAAAACAGCACCGTCGTCGACAGCGCCAGCAAGCACAGCGGCACCGCTTCCAGGCCGACGAACACCGCCAACGCGCCAATCCAGGCCGGCAGCGCAGCCACCAGCAAGGCTGTACGTCGACGCGCCGCCAGGGTAATCCAGGCGGCAGGTTCTTCGGCAGTATCGAGGGCCTTGGACGTGGCGATCAGCGCATGTTTATAGCCGTGAAAATAACGCAGGCTGAGAAACATCGAGGCCACGCCGGCGATAAACAACGGCATGGCCAGTACGGGAAGCAAGGACTCGGCGCGGCCGAACACCAGGTTGATCACAAACAATGGGAGCAATGCCAGGGCCAGGTACTGCCACCAGTTGAAGGACAGTCGACGTTTCACCTGGCCGCGGGTCACGCGCGGTCGACCTCGCCCTGATGCTCGTTGCCCATCATGTGGTCGAGCTTGCTGGCTTTGGTGGCCAGGTACAGTTTGTTGTGCGGGTTGTGCCCGGTATGCAGCGGCACACGCTCGGCCACGGTGATGCCCATTTCGGTCAAGGCTTTGACCTTGCGCGGGTTGTTGGTCATCAGGCGCAGCGACTTCACGCCCAGATGCTCAAGCATCGGCAGGCAGATGGCGTAGTCACGCTGGTCGGCGGCAAAGCCCAGGCGCTCGTTGGCTTCCACGGTGTCGGCACCGCCATCCTGCAATTCATAGGCGCGGATCTTGTTCAACAAGCCGATGCCACGGCCTTCCTGACGCAAATACAGCAGCACGCCACGGCCCTCGCGGGCGATAGCCTGCAGCGCAGCTTCCAATTGCGAACCGCAGTCGCAGCGCTGGCTGAACAGCGCGTCGCCGGTCAGGCATTCGGAATGCACGCGGCCCAGCACCGGCGCACCATCAGCGATATCGCCCAGGCTGAGCACAATGTGCTCGCGCCCGGTGGCTTCTTCGAGAAAGCCATGCATGGTGAACGTGGCAAAGGGGGTAGGCAGCTTGGAAGCGGCGACGAAAACGACGGGCACCGTGTGCTCCTGATTTCAGATTTTCACAGAAGCGGCCATTGTAACAGCCTGTTCCTACAGACGCTTAAGCTGAATGATCGCTGATAAAGATCAATAGGTTCGATTGGCCTTCGGCTTGGTTCTATGCAGGTCAGAACGGATACGGCTGCTTCCAGCGTTGAAAAATCGGCTTCAAGTCGCCAGTTTTCACCAGCACGGCCATGCGCTGGTCGTACAAGGTCCTCAGTGCCCGCCCACGTTCGTTATCGGCAAAGCCCACGTAGAGCGGCAGTTCCGTGAGGTGGGTGAGTGTGAATCGCGACGGATCGTCGGCCTGACTGAGCACATACTCGGCTTCGGTGAGCGACTCAATGTAGAGGTCTGCATGGCCATGCTGCAGCATCGACAGGATACCGTCGCGGCGCTCGACCTGGTTGAACCGACGTACGTTCGGCAGGTATTTCTCGTATTTGTAGCCACGCACCCAGGCCAGGCGGTAATCACCGAGCGTCGCCAGGCTCGGCGTGGGCAGCGTTGCCAGACCGAGGGCGTAGATATGATCGGAGTCAAAGTGCCAGTGCGGATAAAGTACGTGCTCGGCTTCGTCGCGGTAGGAACCGACCCAACCGTCCACCTCGCCACGCTGGGCCAAGCCGACCGAGCGGGTATAGAGCGCGCTGCGGACTTGCAGGGCGACGCCGGCCGGTTCGAACACCTGGCGTAACACGTCCCAGGCCAGGCCGCTGCCATCCCTGTTGGTGTAGTTGCTCCACTCCTCGCTGGCCAGGACGATCTTGCCGGGCAACCGGGCTTCGTCCGCCTCAAGCGCAGGGGTCATGACGCACAGCATGATCAGCAGCCAGCAGCGCACACTCATAAGGATGACTTCCTACGTGGAGATATTCATATGAAGGGTAACGCAGCAGCGCCGACTACGGCAGCTGATGAAAATGCTGATAGCCGTGCACGGCCGGAGTGATGTCTTGTCCGTTGGCGTCGAGCAGTGTCACGCCCTGCCCCGCTTGGACCCGACCGATTACATGGACCGGCCAGCCGCCCGCCCGCAACGGCGCCAGTTCGGCCGGCGGCAAGGTGAACACCAGCACATAGTCATCGCCGCCGCTCAACGCGGCTACGTGCGCCTCGTCGCGACCGACAAACGCCAGCAACGCCGCCGACAACGGCAAGGTGTCGCGCTCGATCAACAGGCTGACAGCCGATGCCCTGGCGATATGCCCGCAATCGGCCAGCAGCCCGTCGGAGATATCCATGGCTGACGTCGCTTTGCCCCGCAGCGCCAGCCCCAAGGCCAGTTGCGGTTGCGGTGACCAGTAGTGGGCGAGCAGCGGTTCGGCGATGGCCGCTTGCGCGCTGCGCTGGCCCAACACCAGCGGCAACGCCCCGGCCGCGTTGCCCAATTCGCCACCGACACACAACAGA
>NZ_CVTX01000181.1:50809-53758 GCF_900005715.1 Pseudomonas sp. 34 E 7 | reverse complement strand
CTGGCCCAGTGCGGCTAACCCGGCGTCCTGCCGGGTTGCCCACGGATTCAAGCCTGCGTTCGGCCAGCGTGGTTTGACGGGGCGCCTGAGATCACAAGCAGATCAAGATCAAGAGCGACTCGCTTCGCATCGTGGTTACGGTTGGGCGTTGCTGAGTTGTGTAGATACTTATGGCTATCGGGGGCAAGCCCCCTCACACATTGACTGCATGCGGGATTGGGATTTTGGTTATTAATAAATAGCTTCTTATTTCTTAACGAATATAAACCGCATCCCTATACTGCTCAGTAACGTTAAACGCTGCAGGAGGGCACACCCATGCACAGCGAGTCGATTCGTTACCTGATCGTGCCGGGCTGGCAAGGATCGCCAGAAGAACATTGGCAAAGTCACTGGCAGAACAGCCTGCCCAACAGTGCGCGCGTGGAGCAGGACGATTGGCTGACCCCGCGCCGCGAAGACTGGGTGGCCGCGCTGGCCGAGGCCATCGCCGCCGACAGCACGCCGGTGATCCTGATCGCCCATAGCCTGGGTTGCATCACCGTGGCGCACTGGGCGGCCACCGCGCCTGTGCAGTTCCTGCGCCAGGTACGCGGTGCCTTGCTGGTGGCGCCGGCGGATGTCGAACGTCCGGCTTGTGCCCCCGCCCTGCGCAACTTTGCGCCGATTCCTACCGACCTGTTGCCGTTTCCCAGCCAGGTGGTCAGCTCCGACAACGACAGTGCCGTCAGTGCGCCACGGGCGTTGGAGCTGGCGCGTCATTGGGGGGCTGAAGCCGGCATATTGTCGGGCGCCGGGCATATCAATGTGAAGTCCGGCCATCAGCGCTGGGAGCAGGGATTCGCCTACCTCTATCGCCTGCAAAGTCGCCTCGAGCATCACGCGCGACGCCGTGCATAAAATATTTCAACGCCCCGTCCCTTGAGTGGATGGGGCGGGAGCCCGCCATGAGTCTGCATGAAACCTACGGCCAGCCGTTGCTGACCTTCCCCGACGCCGAAAAAAGCCCGCTGAGCATCCGCGCCAAAGCGTTGGTGTTCGTCGATCCACGTTCGCGGCAGCTGCGCGAAGACCTGGAAAATCTGGCACCGCGTGCATTGCCCGTGTTGATTCATGGCGAGACGGGGAGCGGCAAGGAGTTGCTGGCGCGGCATATCCACCGGGGCAGCGACCGCACGGGCCTGTTTGTGTCGGTCAACTGCGGTGCGATCAGCCCGACGTACGCCGACGCGGAATTGTTCGGCTATGCCGCGGGCAGCCACAGCGGCGCGGCGAGCAGCCGGGCCGGGTGGTTCGGTTCGGCCAATGGCGGCACCTTGTACCTGGATGAAATCGGCGATTTGCCGTTGCCGATCCAGGTCAAGTTGCTCGCCGCCCTCGAAAACCACGAAGTCACCCGCGTCGGTGCCCAGCAGCCAAGCCCGGTGGACGTGCGCCTGGTGGCAGCCACCAGCATCGACCTGGCCCAGGCGGTGGCGGCGGGCAAGTTTCATGAGCGCCTGTTCCATTATTTGAGCGAAGGTCAATTGGACCTGCCGGCGCTGCGCGAGCGGGTCGGCGACATCCTGTCCCTGGCCGAATACTTCCTGGGCATCTACAGCCAGCGCCTGGACCTGCCTGTGCCGCTGATCAGCGACGCCGCCCAGCGCGTGCTGGAGCATCACAGCTGGCCGGGCAACACCCGTGAGCTGGAAAACGTCATTCACTTTGCGCTGTTGGTGAGCAGCGGCGATGAAATTCTGCCCGAGCATCTGAACTTGCCCAGCGCCGGCTCGCCGTTGGAGCAGGTGCAGCGGATTTTCGCGAGTGCCAGCCCTGCGGAACAGGAGACGCTGCGAAAATTCCTGTATGAGCAAAATGGAATATCAACGTGAATAAAAGATATTGTTCGGGAATAAAAAATCTAGGTATTGTCCACTCCACGCCGCGATAGCACTTCGCTGGCACCTCACATGAAAACGGTCGTTAGAAGGACATTGCATGAAAAAGGTTCTGTTGTTTACCGCACTGGCGGCTGCCCTGACGGCCAGCTTCGCCCAGGCCAACGAGAAACTGGTGGTGGCCGCCACCCCGATCCCGCACGCCGAAATCCTCGAGCTGATCAAGCCAACCCTGGCCAAGGAAGGCGTGGACCTGCAGATCAAAGTCTTCACCGACTACGTACAGCCCAACGTGCAAGTGGCCGAGAAACGCCTGGACGCCAACTACTTCCAGACTCTGCCGTACCTGGAAAACTTCAACAAAGGTAAAGGCACCAACCTGGTGACCGTGGTCGGCGTACACGTCGAGCCCATCGGTGGATACTCGAAAAAAATCAAGAATATTTCCGAGCTCAAAGATGGCGCCACCGTGGCCATCCCGAACGAAGGCTCCAACAGTGGCCGCGCCCTGTTGCTGCTGCAGAAGAGCGGTCTGATCACCCTGAAAGACCCGACCAACGCGTTGTCCACGCCGAAGGACATCAAGGACAACCCGAAAAACCTCAAATTCAAGGAGCTGGAATCGGCTCTGCTGCCGCGCGTACTCGACCAGGTTGACCTGGACGTGATCAACACCAACTACGCGCTGGAAGCCGGCCTGAATCCGGCCAAGGATGCGCTGATCATCGAAGACGCCAAGTCGCCTTACGTGAACTTCCTGGTCGCTCGCCCGGACAACAAGGACAGCGACGCTATCCAGAAACTGTCCAAGGCGCTGACCAGCCCGGAAGTCAAAGCC
Organism: Pseudomonas sp. 34 E 7; assembly: GCF_900005715.1. Lineage (NCBI taxonomy): Bacteria > Pseudomonadati > Pseudomonadota > Gammaproteobacteria > Pseudomonadales > Pseudomonadaceae > Pseudomonas > Pseudomonas sp. 34 E 7. The sequence continues at coordinate 51,040 of NZ_CVTX01000181.1, read as the reverse complement.
TTCATCGAGAAGAAGTACAGCGGCGCGGTCGTGCCGGCGTTCTGATGTAAGCCAAAACCCCCTTCAAGGTTTCAACGCCGGCGGCTATTACAGCGTCGGCGTTTTTTTGTGCCGGAGATTTGTAACACAACCAGAAATGTGGGAGGGGGCTTGCCCCCGATGGCGGCCTCTGGGCCGACCAGGATGTTGGATTGGAATGAGTACATATCCGTTTCTGCGGTAACGGCCACT
>NZ_CVTX01000181.1:29069-50727 GCF_900005715.1 Pseudomonas sp. 34 E 7 | reverse complement strand
AGCCTGCGTTCGGCCAGCGTGGTTTAACGGGGCGCCTAGGATCAAAAGCAGATCAAGATCAAGAGCGACTCGCTTCGCATCGTGGTTACGGTTGAGCGCTACAGAGTTGTGTAGATGCCTATGGCTATCAGGGGCAAGCCCCCTCCCACATTGGACTGTATTCACACGCCAGAACGTGTGAACCCAATTCAGTGTGGGAGGGGGCTTGCCCCCGATGGCGGCCTCCATTGGAGTATGGGATCCTCCATGCACATAAGGAACCCTGAACTAAGCTTACAGTCGCATAGACACTGGCAAGTCGGCATCACGCAAAAGGAGCCTGCATGGGCGGTCGCATTTCGGCATTTTTACTCGGATTTGGCTTACTGACGCTGCTTGGCGGCTGTGGTGAGGAAAAGACCGAACCCAAAGCCCATTCCCGGGTGTTCGTGCAAACCGTGCAGCCTGCGGATTTCGCTGCGGCGGTCACGCTGACCGGCGATATCCAGGCGCGGGTGCAAACCGATTTGTCCTTTCGCGTGGGTGGCAAGATCATCCAGCGCATGGTCGATGTGGGCGACCGGGTGACGGCCAGGCAGGTGCTGGCCAAACTCGATCCCAAGGACCTGCAGACCAACGTCGACTCCGCTCAGGCCCAGGTCGTGGCCGAGCAGGCGCGGGTCAAGCAGACTGCCGCTGCCTTCGTGCGCCAGGAAAAACTCTTGCCCAAGGGCTATACCAGCCGCAGCGAATACGATTCCGCCCAGGCCGCGCTGCGCGGCAGCCAGAGCGCCCTGGCCGCCGCCCAGGCCCAGTTGGCCAACGCCCGTGAACAACTCGGCTACACCGCGCTGATCGCCGACGCGCCGGGCATCATCACCGCGCGCCAGGCCGAAGTCGGCCAGGTGGTCCAGGCCACCATGCCGATCTTCAGCCTGGCCCGAGATGGCGAGCGTGATGCGGTGTTCAACGTCTATGAGTCCTTGCTGGTGGAACCACCGTCGGATGCGCCGATTACCGTCAGTCTGCTGGACAACCCGAGTATCAAGGCCGTGGGCAAGGTCCGCGAAGTCACCCCGGCCGTGGCCGCCAATACCGGCACCGTGCAGGTGAAAATCGCCCTGCAAAGCCTGCCCACTGGCATGGAGTTGGGCTCGGTGGTCAGCGCCACCGCCAATGGCCCGGCCAGGGCCAGCATCGAGTTGCCGTGGTCGGCCTTGACCAAGGACCTCAGTGAACCCGCCGTGTGGCTGGTGGACGGTGACGGCAAGGCGCAATTGCATAAAGTCACGGTGGCGCGTTACCTCACCGGCAAAGTGATCATCGGCGATGGCCTCAAAGGCGGCGAAAAAGTTGTGGTGGCCGGTGGGCAATTGCTGCACCCCGGCATGCCGGTTGAAATCGCCCAGCAAGGAGCCCAGCCATGAGGCAACTGACGGTAATCGTCGCCGCCAGCCTGTTGCTGATGGCCTGCTCCAAAGAAGAAGCGCCGCCCGAACCGGTGCGTCCGGTGTTGTCCATGGAGGTGAAGGCCGAAGACCAGGAAAACCTCGGTCGCTTTGCCGGCACCATTCAGGCGCGCTACGAAAGTAACCTGGGTTTCCGTGTCCCCGGGCGTATTGCGCGTCGCGCCGTGGACGTGGGCGCTGAGGTGGAGAAGGGCGCCCTGCTTGCAGTGCTCGACCCCACCGACCAGCAGAACCAATTGCGCGCCGCCCAGGGCGACCTGGCGCGCGTACAGGCGCAGTTCATCAATGCCCAGGCCAATGCCCGCCGCCAGCAGGAACTGTTCAACCGTGGCGTCGGTGCCCAGGCCCAGCTCGACGTGGCCCAGACTGACCTGAAAACCACCCAGGCCACCCTCGATCAGGCGCGCGCATCGGTCAACCAGGCCAAGGACCAGCTCAACTACGCCGAACTGCGCACCGACCACGCCGGCATCGTCACCGCCTGGAATGCCGAGGCCGGCCAGGTGGTCAGCGCCGGTCAGCAAGTGGTGACGCTTGCGCGCCCGGACGTCAAGGAAGCGGTGATCGACCTGCCCGCCGGGCTGGCCGAACGCCTGCCCGCAGATGTGGTGTTCCTCGTCGCCGGGCAACTGGACCCGAGTGTGCAGACCACCGCCATCGTGCGCGAGATCGAGCCCCAGGCCCAAAGCGCCACGCGCACTCGTCGCGCACGCCTGAGCCTGACCGAAACGCCCGCCGCGTTCCGCCTGGGTACCGCCATCAGCGTCACCTTGAGCAGCGCCATCGCGCCGCGTATCGAACTGCCCCTGAGCGCTCTGCAGGACGTCGACGGCAAGACCCGCATCTGGCTGCTCGACACCCAGAGCCAGACGGTGCAGCCGCGTGACGTCACGGTCGTCAGCCGGGATGCCGACAGCGCCGTGCTCAACGGCAGCGTCAAACCCGGTGAACGCATTGTCACCGCCGGTGTGAACAGCCTGAAACCCGGGCAAAAAGTCAAAATCGACGAGGACAGCCCGCGATGAAAGGGAGCTTCAACTTATCCGACTGGGCCCTCAAGCATCAGTCCTTCGTGTGGTACCTGATGTTCGTCGCGCTTTTGATGGGCGTGTTTTCGTACATGAACCTGGGGCGCGAGGAAGACCCCTCGTTCACCATCAAGACCATGGTGATCCAGACCCGCTGGCCGGGCGCGACCCAGGAAGAAACCCTCAAGCAGGTCACTGACCGCATCGAGAAAAAGCTCGAAGAACTCGACTCCCTCGACTACGTGAAGAGCTACACCCGGCCGGGCGAGTCCACGGTGTTCGTGTTCCTTAAGGACACCACCAGCGCCAAGGCCATCCCGGAGATCTGGTACCAGGTTCGCAAGAAGATCGACGATATTCGCGGCACCTTCCCCCAAGGCTTGCAGGGGCCGTCCTTCAACGACGAGTTCGGTGATGTGTTCGGTTCGGTATACGCCTTTACCGGCGACGGCCTGTCGATGCGCCAGCTGCGCGATTACGTGGAGCAGGTGCGCGCCGAGATCCGCTCGGTGCCGGGGCTGGGCAAGGTCGAGATGATCGGCCAGCAGGACGAAGTGATTTACCTGAATTTTTCCACGCGCAAACTGGCCGCGCTGGGCATCGATCAGCGCCAGGTGGTGCAAAGCCTGCAGTCGCAGAACGCGGTCACGCCCGCCGGGGTGATCGAGGCCGGGCCGGAGCGGATTTCAGTGCGCACCTCCGGGCAGTTCGCCTCGGAGAAGGACCTGGCCAACGTCAACCTGCGCCTCAATGACCGCTTCTATCGCCTGGCCGACATTGCCGAGATCAGCCGTGGCTACGTCGACCCGGCGCGGCCGATGTTCCGTTTCAACGGCAAGCCGGCGATCGGTCTGGCGATTGCGATGCAGAAGGGCGGCAATATCCAGTCGTTCGGCAAGGCGCTGCACGGGCGCATGGATGAGCTGACCGCCGACCTGCCGGTGGGCGTCGGCGTGCACAAGGTGTCGGACCAGGCCGAAGTGGTGGAAGAGGCCGTCGGCGGCTTTACCAGTGCGCTGTTCGAAGCGGTGATCATCGTACTGGTGGTGAGCTTTATCAGCCTGGGCATGCGCGCCGGGCTGGTGGTGGCGTGCTCGATTCCGCTGGTGCTGGCGTTGGTGTTCGTGTTCATGGAATACAGCGGCATCACCATGCAGCGGGTGTCGTTGGGCGCCTTGATCATCGCCCTCGGCCTGCTGGTGGACGATGCGATGATCACCGTGGAGATGATGATCACACGCCTGGAAAAAGGCGAAACCAAGGAGCAGGCCGCGACCTACGCCTATACCTCCACGGCGTTTCCGATGCTTACCGGCACGCTGGTGACCGTGGCCGGTTTTGTGCCGATTGGTCTTAACGCCAGCTCGGCGGGCGAGTACACCTTTACGCTGTTCGCGGTGATCGCCGTGGCCATGCTGGTGTCGTGGGTCGTGGCAGTGCTGTTTGCGCCGGTGATCGGCGTGCATATCCTCAGCGCCAAGGTGAAGCCGCACGACGCCGAGCCGGGGCGCATCGGCCGTGCCTTCAATGGCGGCATGCTCTGGGCCATGCGCAACCGCTGGTGGGCCATCGGCATCACCGTGGCGCTGTTCGTGGCCTCGGTGTTTTCCATGCAGTTCGTGCAGAACCAGTTCTTCCCGTCGTCGGATCGCCCGGAAATCCTGGTTGACCTGAACCTGCCGCAGAACGCCTCGATCAACGAGACGCGCAAGGCGGTCGACCGCCTCGAAGCCATCATCAAGGACGACCCGGACATCGCGCGCTGGAGCACCTACATCGGCCAAGGCGCGATCCGTTTCTACCTGCCGCTGGACCAGCAGTTGGAGAACCCCTACTACGCGCAGCTGGTGATCGTCAGCAAAGGCCTGGAAGAGCGCGGCGAGTTGATTACGCGTCTGCAGAAGCGCCTGCGCGATGATTTCGTCGGTATCGGCAGCTTCGTGCAGCCGCTGGAAATGGGCCCGCCGGTGGGTCGGCCGATCCAGTACCGCGTGTCCGGCAAGGACACCGACCAGGTGCGCAAGCACGCCATCGAACTGGCGACCTTGCTCGACCAGAACACCCACTTGGGCGAAATCATCTACGACTGGAACGAGCCGGGCAAAGTCTTGCGCATCGACATCGCCCAGGACAAGGCGCGGCAATTGGGGCTGTCGTCCGAAGACGTCGCGCAATTGATGAACAGCGTGGTCAGCGGCGCGTCGGTCACCCAGGTGCATGACGATATTTACCTGATCAATGTGGTCGGCCGTGCTGAAGACGCCGAGCGCGGTACGCCGGAAACCCTGCAGAACCTGCAGATCGTCACGCCCAACGGCACCTCGATTCCGTTGCTGGCCTTCGCCACGGTGCGCTACGAACTGGAGCAACCGCTGGTGTGGCGCCGCGACCGCAAGCCGACGATTACCATCAAGGCCGCAGTGCGTGACGAGATGCAGCCGACCGACCTGGTCAAGCAACTGGCGCCGACTATCCAGAAGTTCAGCGACGGTTTGCCGGTGGGCTACAAAGTCGCCACCGGCGGTACCGTGGAAGAAAGCGGCAAGGCCCAGGGCCCGATCGCCAGCGTGGTGCCGTTGATGCTGTTCCTGATGGCGACCTTCCTGATGATCCAGTTGCACAGCGTGCAGAAGATGTTCCTGGTGGCCAGTGTCGCCCCGCTGGGTTTGATCGGCGTGGTGCTGGCGCTGATTCCCACGGGCACGCCCATGGGCTTCGTGGCGATCCTGGGCATCCTGGCGCTGATCGGCATCATCATCCGCAACTCGGTGATTCTGGTGACGCAGATTCATGAGTACGAAGTGGCCGGTTACACGCCGTGGGATGCGGTGGTGGAAGCCACCGAGCATCGGCGCCGGCCAATCCTGCTCACGGCTGCGGCCGCCAGCCTGGGCATGATTCCGATTGCCCGGGAAGTGTTCTGGGGGCCGATGGCCTACGCGATGATTGGCGGGATTATCATCGCCACGTTGCTGACGCTGTTGTTCCTGCCGGCCCTGTATGTGGCCTGGTACAAAATCCGCGAACCCAAGCAGGAATCTCAGGAACAACGCGGTTAAAAAAATGTAGGAGGGGGCTTGCCCCCTCCTACATTTGGATCTGCATCTTGTCAGGCTGTGGGAAGCTTCCGAAACCGCCGCTTGCCGCCCCAGCGAGCCTGAGCATGTTCTACTCTTTCGGCCTTCTTCTTATCCAGGTCGATTCCCATGCAGTGCCTGCGTCCACTCCTTTTACTCTGCGCGCTTGTGCTTGCGCCGCCGACCCTCGCCGCCAACGTGCTGGAAAATACCCAGTGGCGTATCGAACTCGATCCCGCCACCCTGGCGTTGCGCGTCACCCCTGCGGGCGAGGCTTCGGTACAAGCGTCCAGCGGTGTCGCCGCCCATGCGGTCAACGCGCTGCAAGCCGATGCCGAACAGGTCTCCTGGCAATGGGACGATGGCGCGTATCGCCTGACGGCCCGGCTTGAACAGCGCGAATTGTCCCTGACGATCAAGGCCCGTGCAGCGGGCAAGCTGGGCCTGCTGCGCCAGCCGGCCAGCGCCATGGGCCAGGGGCTGATCTGGCCGTTGGCCGAGGGGCATTACGTGCCTGCCGATAATGCCGTGTGGAAAGATTTCCTGATCGGATGGGGCGAGTTCAGTACCATCCAGGACCTCAGCCTGCCGTTATGGGGCGTGGATCATGGGCGCTTCACGCTCAACTGGCTGCTGACCAACCCCTATAACAATCGCCTCGAATGGCAAGCGGACGGCCAAGGTATGGCGCTGTCCGTGTCCCATGAATTTACCTCGCTCGAGCCTTCGGCACCGATGACCCTGAGCTTGCATCTGGGCGAGGCCGACCCGTTGGCCGGTGCCAGGCGTTATCGTCAGTGGCTGGTCGAGCAGGGCCGTTACGAGTCACTGGCGGACAAGCTGCGGCAAACCCCCGAGGCGGTAAAATTGCTCGGCGCCAGCCACGTTTACCTGTGGGGCAACGACTTGCTCACGCTTGATGATGTACGTGATTTGCCCGCGTTGATCAAACGCCTGCGCACGCACGAGCTCAGTGGGCTGATGGGCAAGGAATCCGCACAGGTGCTCGCGCAGGCAGGCGCGTTGAATCGCTACGAGCAAACCGTGCTGTTGCGCGGCTTCAATGGGGCTATCAACAAGAAGGCCCGGCAGGCTTGGCAGGTGGCAGAGCCCGACATGAATCGCCTTGCCGCTCGCTACGGCGAGTTGCGTCGCGAACTGGCCGTGGATTTCGCCGGCGCGTTGGCTGATCGCCCCGAAACCTGGGGCAATTCGAGCATCCAGGCCTTGCGCGACGCTGGGCTCAAGCGCTTGATGCTGATACTCGGCGAAGGCTGGGAAGGCGGCCTGTGGCATCCCGAAGCGATTCGCGCGGGGGTGGATGCCGGTTACCTGGTCGCCCCCTATGATTCCTATGGAACGGCGCTTTCGGCTACGGAAAATCCCGACTGGACCACGGCCCATCTGGGCGGCAAGGCCTACCGCGACTGCGCAATCATGTTGAAAGACGGCACGTTGAAAACCGGCTTCCAGCAGTCCGGTCACTACACCGATCCGCGCTGTGTGCGGCCTTTGCTGGAGGCACGGGTAAAGGCGGTGCAGGGCGCGGCGGGCTACAACGCTTGGTTCCTCGATGCCTATGCCACCAGCATGCTGTATGACAGTTACCGCGACGGTGCGCCGATGACCCAGGCGCAAAATGCCCAGGCCAATATCGACGCGTCGCGCTGGATCAACACCTCGCTCAAACTGCCCACAGGCTCCGAAGACGGCAACGCCATCACCGCCCAGGGCATCCTGTTTGCCCATGGCATGCAAACACCGGTGATCGGCTGGGGTGACCGGGAGATGACCCAGGACCTGCAGTCACCCAACTACGTCGGCAAGTGGTACCCGCCGGAACAACCGGCCGTGTTCTTCAAGCGGGTGCCCTTGAAAGCGCCGCTGCGCACGGTGTATTTCGATCCGACGATGCGCCTGCCGCTGTATCAGGCGGTGTTCCACGGCTCGGTGATTACCACCCATCACTGGTTGTTCGACAGCCTCAAGTTAAGCAATGTGCAGGCGGAGAATGAGCTGGCCCAACTGCTCTACAACGTACCGCCGCTGTATCACTTAAGTGCAGCAACGCTCAAGGAACGGCTGCCGGTGATGCAGCGCCAGGACCGGTTTTTCCGCCCGCTGCATGAGCGGTTGGCGACGCGGGCGATGACTGATTTTCGCTGGCTGACGGCGGACAAACTGCTCCAGCAAACGACGTTCGCTGATGGGACGCGGTTGGTGGCGAATTTTTCGGACGCGCAAAAAGATGGGTATGCCGCGCATAGTGTGACGGCGCTGGTGGAGGGTGAAAAGCCGGTGGTGTATCAGGTGGATCAGCAGGGCCCTTAAGATCATCGGGGGCAAGCCCCCTCCCACATTTGGAATGCGTTCTCCTGTGGGAGGGGGCTTGAACCCGATAGCCATAGGTATCTACACAACTCCGTAGCACCCACCGTAACCACGATGCGAAGCGAGCCGCTCTTGATCTTGATCTGCTTTTGATCTCAGGCGCCCCGTTAAACCACGCTGGCCTGAGAGAGGGCACACCGAGCCTAAGCGAGGTGCCGAGTGGTGGGGCAAGAGCGTTTTGCTTACTTTTGCGCTTTTCAAAAGTGAGCCGCTGTAAAAGCGGAACCATTAGCAGCCGTTACCGCAGAAACGGATATGTACTCGGTCTGATCCAACATCCTGGTCGGCCCCGAGGCTGCCATCGGGGGCAAGCCCCCTCCCACACTTGGAATGCGTTCTCCTGTGGGAGGGGGCTTGCCCCCGATAGCATTAGCCCAGGCAATAAATCACTTAAACCCGACGCCACACACTGGCCAACCAAGGCTGCTGCTCCCTCGGCAAACCCGCAGGTCGGTAATAATGCTCCAGCTCTTCAAACCCGGCCTCAGTCAGCAACCCTCGCCATGCCTCCAGATCGTGATAAGACCCATACCGCGGCCCGTTCCAACCTTCCCGGTTGTCACCCCGAGGATTGGAGCTGAACAGCACCCCACCGGGTTTCAACGCGCCGTGCAGTTGCTGGAGCACCCGTGGCAATTCCTGCTTGGGTATGTGAAACAGCACCGCATTGGCGAAGATCCCGTCAAAGCGCTCGGCAGGCAGGTCCAGTCTCAGGAAGTCCTGCTGCAACACCTCACAACCACTGTCTTCGCGCGCCATCTGCGCAAAGCGCTCGGAACCGTCGAGCCCCACGGCGATATGCCCCATGCGTGTAAACGTCTGCAAATCGCGCCCCGGCCCGCAGCCGAAATCCAGCACGGTAAACGGCGCCGTGCCCTGGAGATGCCGCAGCAGCGCATCGATGTTCTGGCTGACATCATGATCGCGGGTGCCTTCACGGAAGTCCTCGGCCACGTGGTTGTAATGGCCGAGGGTGGTGGCGGTGATCTGGTTGAGGTCTTCGGGCTTGAGGGTCATGACAGGCAATACCGGACGCTTGGATTCCCTGACTATACCTCACCGCTTGTTCAGTACCCGCGCCAACCGATCCCCGCCCAGTTGAATCACCGCCACCAGCACCACCAACAGCACAATCACCGTCAGCATGATCTGCGTATCGAAACGCTGGTAGCCATAGCGGTACGCAATGTCGCCCAAGCCACCGGCGCCAATTGCCCCGGCCATGGCCGATGAGTTGATCATGGTCACCAGGGTGATGGTGAACCCGCCGACGATGCCCGGCAGCGCTTCCGGCAACAGCACGTGCCAGATGATGTGCCAGCGCCGGCACCCCATGGCCTGCGCCGCTTCGATCAGGCCATGGTCGACTTCGCGCAGGCTGACTTCGGCGATGCGCGCAAAGAACGGCGTGGCGGCGATCGTCAGCGGAACCACCGCCGCCCACACGCCATAGGTGGTGCCCACGATCAGGCGGGTAAACGGGATCAGCGCCACCATCAGGATCAGGAAGGGAATGGAGCGGAACAGGTTGACGAAGGCGCCCAGCACCCGATTCAGCGTCGGTGCCTGGTAGATGCCGCCCTTGTCGCTGGTGACCAGAAACACGGCCAGCGGAATCCCCACCAGCAGGGCGATCAACGACGACACACCCACCATCAACAGGGTGTCGATGGCGCCCTGCACTAAACGATCAAACCACATGGCCCAGCACCTCCACCCGTTGCGCCCAGTTCGCGGCGCGGTTGCGCAGTTCTTCGGCGCTGTGCGGCGATCCATTCACCGCCAGCAGTAATTGCCCCAGGGCATGCCCCTGGATGCGTTCCACCCCGCCTTGCAGCAACCGCACGCGGCCGCCGAGGGCCTTGAACAGTGCGGCAAGGTCCGGCTCATCGGCGTCGCTGCCGGTGAACTGCAAGCGCAGCACCACGGCGGCGTCGGCGGACGTGGGAGTGGGGTGCAGACGGTTTTGCAGTTCGGCCGGCAAGCCGTGTTGCAAGGGGGCGAGCAGGGTTTGGCTGACGTCGTGCTGCGGATTGCCGAAGACTTGCCACACCGGGCCCTGCTCGACGATGCGCCCGTGTTCCAGCACCACCACGCGGTCGCAGATGTCGCGGATTACCGCCATCTCATGGGTGATCAACACGATGGTCAGGCCCAGGCGCTGGTTGATCTCGCGCAGCAGGCCGAGGATCGATTGGGTGGTCTCCGGGTCCAGCGCCGAGGTGGCCTCGTCGCAGAGCAGGATCTCGGGGTCGTGCACCAGCGAACGGGCGATGCCCACGCGCTGTTTCTGCCCCCCGGAAAGCTGCGCCGGATACGCCTTGTGCTTGTCCTGCAAACCCACCAGTTCCAGCAGCTCACGCACCTTTTGTTCACGCTGCGGCTTGGGCACCCCGGCGACTCTGAGCGGCAACTCGACGTTCTGCCACACGGTCTTGGCCGACATCAGGTTGAAGTGCTGGAAGATCATGCCGATGCGCCGGCGCAACGCGACGAGGTGATCTTCATCGAAGCCGCCGATATCCACCTGATCGATCAGCACCCGCCCGCTGCTGGGTTGTTCCAGGCGATTGATGGTGCGAATCAGCGACGACTTGCCGGCGCCGCTGCGGCCAATGATGCCGAACACTTCGCCACGCTGGATCGCCAGGTCGATGCCGTGCAAAGCATGCACCGTGCCGTCATAGGTTTTACCCAGGTTGATGAAGCGCACGTGGGCACGGTTCAGATCCGCATGCAGTTCGGTCTGCCGGGTGTCCCTGGGCGGTGTGCCCAGGTCGCGCAGTCGGGCATTGGCGGCGGTCATTTTTTAGCTTCCCAGCCGACTTGGTAAAGCTTGCCGAGGGATTTATCCAGGGCGGCGCGTACCACCGGCGAGTGCTGGTAGATGTCGACGAACTTGATCACCCGTGGGTCGGTCTTGCTCTTGGGCTGAATCACAAACTGGATCACGTATTCCGGGTGGTCCAGGCCGTCGAACAGCAACGCCGATTCCGCATCGAAGGTCTTGGACAGGCGGATGTACGCGGGGTAGCCCTGCACCAGGTCGGCGTCGTCATAGGCGCGCACCAGTTGCACGGCTTCCACTTGCAGGATCTTGATTTTCTTCGTGTTGCTGACGATGTCTTCTTCGGTGGCCTTGTAGCCCACGCCCGGCTTGAGGCTGATCAGCCCGGCCTTGGCCAGCAGCTGCAGGCCGCGCCCGCTGTTGATCGGGTCGTTGGCGATGGCCACGCTGACGCCGTCGGGCAGGTCGTTGAAGCTTTTGTACTTTTTCGAATACAGCCCGACGTTGTTGATGATGCCCGGCGCATAAGGCACCAGGTCGAACCCGGCGGCGGCCTTGGCGTTTTCCAGGAAGGGAATGTGCTGAAAGTAATTCACGTCGATATCGCCGGCAGCGAGGCTGACGTTGGGGGCGATCCAGTCGGTGAATTCCACCAGCTCCACTTTCAGGCCTTGTTTGCCGGCTTCTTCCACGGCCGCTTCCAGGGGAATGGCGAAGGCGGCGGTGGTGCCGACTTTCAACGGCGCATCGGCGGCGAATACGGCTGTGCTGAACAGTCCGAAGGCCAGGGAGAGCACTATTTTTTTCATATGAGTTTCCAATTGTAGGAGCGAGCTTGCTCGCGAAAAACTTGAGGACGCATCGGTAAACCAGATGCACCGCGTTATCGTTAACGGTCTTCGCGAGCAAGCTCGCTCCTACAGGGGTTAGTGTCGGTAGGTAGAGCCGGTGTGTTGTTCGGGTAAGCGAGCAGTGCCGTGGAAGACTTTTTCGCGCAGCGTGCCCTGCTCATATTCGGTTTTGTACGACCCGCGCTTTTGCAGCTCCGGCACTACAAGATCGATGAAATCCACATAGCTTTCCGGCGTCACGATGCGCGTCAGGTTGAAGCCATCCAGGCCCGTTTCGCTGATCCACGATTCCAGCTCATCGGCGACCTGCTCAGGCGACCCAACCAGCGTGATATAGCGCCCGCCCAATGCGTGCTGCTCGAGCAATTTGCGCCGGGTCCAGTCGTTGTTCTGCAGGTTTTTGGTGGCCGATTGGATCGCATTGCTCTTCACGTACTGGATCGGCTCGTCCAGTTCGTACTCGGAAAAATCGATCGCCGTGGACGCCGCAAAGTGCGCCACGCCGGCCTCGGCGCTGGCATAGCTGAGGTACTCCGCGTGCTTGGCCCAGGCCAGTTCTTCGGTCGCGCCGACGATCACGTTGAGGCCCATGAACACTTTGATGTCATCCGGATTACGCCCGGCCGCCACCGCGCTGGCACGCACCTTGTCCACCTGGATTCTGGTCGAGGCCTTGTTCTGCCCGCTGATGAACACGCACTCGGCATGACGCCCGGCGAACTGCAGGCCGCGCTCCGAACTGCCGGCCTGGAACAGCACCGGCGTGCGCTGCGGCGAGGGCTCGCACAGGTGATAACCCTCCACTTGGTAGAACTCGCCGTGATGCTCGACCTTGTGCACCTTGCCCGGTTGCGCATACACCCGCGCCTGGGGATCGTTGACCACCGCGTCATCTTCCCAGCTGCCTTCCCAGAGTTTGTACAGCACCTGCAGGTATTCATCGGCCTGGTCGTAGCGGCGGTCATGCTCGACTTGTTCGTTCAGGCCCATGGCCTTGGCGGCGCTGTCGAGGTAGCCGGTGACGATGTTCCAGCCCACGCGGCCACGGCTCAGGTGGTCGAGGGTGGACATGCGCCGGGCGAACAGATAGGGCGGCTCGTAGGTCAGGTTGGCGGTGAGGCCGAAGCCAAGGTTGCGGGTGACCGCCGCCATGGCCGAGACCAGCAGGAGCGGGTCGTTGACCGGCAACTGGATCGATTCTTTGAGCGGCACGTCGATGGACTGCTGGTACACGTCATACACGCCGACGATATCGGCGATGAACAAGCCGTCGAACAGCCCGCGCTCGAGGGTTTGCGCCAGGTCGGTCCAGTATTCGAGGGTCTTGTACTGGGTGGACGTGTCCCGTGGATGGGTCCACAAGCCGTGGTTGATATGCCCGATGCAGTTCATGTTGAAGGCATTGAGCAGGATTTTTTTCTTGCTCATCAGATCGTCCCCCGCAGCGGCGGGTTTTCGGCGTTGAGGTAGTAATTGCCCACGGCGTGATATTTCCAGCGCACCGGGTCGTGCAGGGTGTGAACCCGCGCGTTGCGCCAGTGGCGGTCCAGGCCGTGCTCGGCCAGGGTCGCCTGGCTGCCGGCCAGTTCGAACAGCGTGCTGCCGGCGGCGAGGGATATTTCGGTGCTCAAGGCGCGCACTTCGGCGACGGCGATGGAGGCGGCCGCGACGGTCTGGGCCGTGCTGTCGGCCTGGGCGCGATCGAGGAATTCGCCCGAGCGCTCGAGCAACGCTTCGGCGGCGTGCAGGCGAATGCTCAGGTGGCCGAAGCTTTTCAGCGTCAACGGGTCATCGGTGGCCTTGTCGCTGCCTGAGTCGATCCAGGGACGGGTCTTGGTGCGCACAAAATGCAGCGCATCTTCGAAGGCGGCGCGGGCGATGCCGGTGTCGATGGCGGCGTGCAGAATCTGCGCCAGGGGGCCGACGGTGGTCGGGCGTTCGAAGGCGCTCTGGAACGGCACCACGTCCCGGGCATCCACCCACACGTTGTCGAACACCACCGAACCGCTGCCGGTGGTGCGCTGGCCGAAGCCGCTCCAGTCGTCGATCACCGTCAGGCCGGCGCTGTCGCGAGGCACGAAGGCCAGTTGCTGGACACCGTTTTCGTCCACCACCGAGGTGGGGATGCGTTGCGCGTAGATCGCGCCGGTGGCGTAGAACTTGCGCCCGCTGATGCGAAAACCCTCGCCGTCGCGGCTGAGGCGGGTCACGCGATCATGGGCGGTCTTGGTGCCCAGTTCCGCCAGGGCGTTGCCAAAGCGCTGGCCGGCCAGCACGTCGGCGTACAGGCGCTGCTGCTGTTCGGGGCTGCCGTTGACCCGCAGCACTTCAAGGGCATAGAAATGGTTTTGCGGGATCTGGCCCAGGGAGGCGTCGGCCTGGGCAATCAGCGCAATGACCTTGGCCAGGGTGACGTTGGACACACCGGCACCGCCATAGGCCTTGGGCACGCTGATGCCCCACAGGCCGGAGCGGGAAAACACGTCCAGCTCGGGCAACGGCAGACGACGTTCGCGGTCGCGCTGGGCGCTGTCGCGGCGCAGGTCTTCGGCCAGGTCGCTGGCGACAATAAGGGCTTGTTCATCGCTGGTAATGACCGCGACGTGATGGGAAAGCGTCATGTGTTCTCCAGAAGCTCGTGGAAAAAGTGTTCTGGGCGGTCAGATCCAGGAATGTCGAGCCGGCAACGTGCCGTTCAAGCGGTAGGCACCGATGGCGTGATACTTCCAGCGCACCGGGTCATGCAGCGTGTGGACCCGCGCATTGCGCCAGTGCCGGTCAAGGTTGAATTCGGCGAGGGTGGCGCGGCTGCCGGCCAACTCGAAGAGCTTTTCGCTGACCAGCAATGACACTTCGGTCGTGAGCACCTTGGCCTCGGCGACTGCGATAGACGCGCGGGCGGCGGACTGCGCGGTGATCGGTGCGGCGCTGACCTGATCCAGTACCTGGCCGGCCTTGCGCAGCAGCGCCTGCGCGGCATGCAGCTCGATCTTCAATTTGCCGATATCGGCGATGACATACAGGTCGTCGCTGGCCCGTTCGACCTTGGCGTCGATCCAGGGACGTGAACGTTCACGCACAAAAGCGATGGTGTCCTCGAGGGCACCCTGGGCGATGCCGGCGTCGATGGCGGCCTGGATCAGCTGCGAGACGGCACCCTGGATATTCGGGCTTTCGCCCAGGCGCCAGTTGTCCACCACCAACTCTGCGTCCACCGGTACCCGGTCAAGCAGTACGGTGCCGCTGGCGGTGGTGCGTTGGCCAAATCCCGACCAGTCATCGACGATGCGCAACCCCTCGCTGCCACGGCGCACAAACGCCATGACTTGCTTGCCGTCATCGTTGAGGGCCTTGATGGCCACCCAATGGGCGAACAGTGCGCCGGTGGAGTAGAACTTCTGGCCGCTGACCACATACCCGTCGCCCTCGGCGGTGATGCGCGCCTTGAGCTCCAGGGTATTTTTCGTGCCGCGTTCCGGGCCGCCATTGCCGATGCGCCAACCCTCGAGCACGCTCTGGAACAGGTGCTTTTTCTGGCGCTCGCTGGCGGTGCTCTGCAGCAGGTGCAGGATGCCGAAATGGTTCTGCGGGATTTGCCCGAGAGCCGGGTCGGCCGCGCTGATGATGGCGAAGACCTCGGCCAGGGTCACGAACGAAACCTGCGGACCGCCGTATTCGCGGGGAATGGAAATGCTGCCCAACCCGCTGCGGGTGAACTGTTCGATCTGCGCCAATGGCAATTGGCGTTGCTGGTCGCGCCTGGCGGCTTGCAGGCGCGCGGCGTCAGCCAGCTCATGGGCGGCGCTCAGCGCCTGGGCGTCGTTGCGCAGCACGGTGGCCGGCAACAACAGCGGCGCTGCGTCCAGATCACTCTGGGGGGGTGTTAGAGCCAAGTTAGACATCAGCGCCGCTCCTTGGCTGCACGTAATGCCCTGGCGTTATGCACCGGGGTAATTCTGACCATACCGACCTCGCATTCAATGAAATGAAAACAGAAAATTCAGGAATGTCCGGTGGTCCGGTGCATATACCCTAAGCGTGTTTATTTTTTAAATAAACTAACTTTTAGGAATATGCATAGAAGGGTCGTCACCCCGGTTCGCAGGGGGAGCCGAAAGGGCGAGGTCGATACGTGGCCTCGGCCCTGTCCGAGCTCGTGGGAACCCAGGCGGCGATGCGCAAGGTACGGGCCGGCGCCCAGCGCGAATTGTTGCCGACGCGATCCAGGATGCAGTACGTCACCTCCAGGCGGCAGTCGTCACCGCCTTCGATAATGACTGTCGAAGGCACCCACACCTGAACGGGCATGCCGACGCTCCCGGCCTGGATTTTCGGCAGATCCATGCGTACGTCACCCCAGCGCAGGGTGATGGCGTCGCCGCTGGCCATGTTCGCGTAAGGCTCGATGGACAGCGGAATACCGCGTTGCACCTGGCGACTGTTGACGCCGTGGCGGCGGATGGTCTCGGGCAGGCTGACGGGGGCCAGGTTCTGGTTTTCGTCGCTGTACAGGTTCGACGGCTGCCCGCCCGGGTAGTTGGTCTTGACCCGTACCTGGGTAGTGGCCGAGCGCGCCGGGCCGTGCCCGATCTGCATGATTTGGTAGTGAACCCGGGCCGGGCCATCCTGTACAAAGCTTTCCGGCACCCGCAGGTGGGTCGGTGTGCCGATTTTGCCGGCTGTCACCCGGCGTGAAGCGGCAAAGCAGTTGTTCCAGAACAGTTCGATCAGATCGCCTTCCTCCATGCCGGGGTAAGGGGCGATGTCGACCTGCAGTTGCGCGGCCGCGTGGGCACTGATGCCGTTTCGAACGGCCTGGGGCAGGGTGGGTGCGGTCAGCATGGCCGGGATAGTAGTGTGCGTCATAAGTGATCTCCTTGATGCAGCCAGCAGCAATCGTTCCGGGCCTTGGGCGCGGGTGCGCAAAGGGGCCGAAAGAACGATTCAGTGAGTAGCCGGGATAGGATCCAATCCTCTGGACGCTAGATAAGAGGGTTGCTGGAGGAGGGTCAATGGAGGCAAAAGGCTAAACGGCGGGTTTGGCGATATTCAGAAGGGTCTGACGGAGCGAGGGATTTAAAGGCGCTTATGACGGGGGTTTTTACGCGATGAGAGGGTAACCCGTTGTAGGAGCGAGCTTGCTCGCGAAGAACGTTAACGATAACGCGGTGAATCAGATTGACCGAGTTGCCTGGGCGTTTTTCGCGAGCAAGCTCGCTCCTACAGAGGGGGCGTCAGTGGGCGAGAAATTTGCTCAGGAACTGCCGGGTGCGCTCTTCTTTGGGGTTGGCGAACAGCGCCTTGGCTTCACCCTGTTCGACGATCACGCCCTTGTCGAAAAAGATCACGCGGTTGGCGACATCCCGGGCAAAGCTCATCTCGTGGGTGACGATTACCATGGTGCGGTTTTCTTCGGCCAGGCTGCGGATGGTCGCCAGCACTTCACCGACCAGTTCCGGGTCGAGGGCCGAGGTGGGTTCGTCGAACAGAATCACCTCAGGCTCCATGGCCAGGGCCCGAGCGATCGCCACACGCTGTTGCTGACCCCCGGACAGGCGCCGTGGATAAGCCGCTTCCTTGCCCGCCAGGCCAACCTTGGCCAACAGCCTGCGACCCAGTTCGGTCGCCGCGTCGCGGGGCATCTTCTTGACCACGATCGGGCCTTCGATGACGTTTTCGAGTGCGGTGCGGTGGGGGAACAGGTTGAAGTTCTGGAATACAAAACCCACATGCTGGCGCAGACGTCGCACCAGGCCCTGTTGCTGGTTGAGCGGCTTGTTGCTGTCGATCTCGATATCACCCACCTTGATACGGCCGCTGGTGGGTTCTTCGAGAAAATTCAGGCAACGCAGGAAGGTGGTCTTGCCGGAGCCGCTGGGGCCGATGATGGCTACGACTTCGCCGGCCTTGACCTCAAGGTCGATGCCGTTGAGCACCACCTGAGCGTTGAATTGTTTGGTCAGTTTTTCAACCACGATCATGCTTCAAGACTCCAGGTCATGCCGGTTGACCCGGTCTTCCAGACGATTTTGCAGATGCGCCAGGATGCTCGCCAGGATCCAGTAGATCAGGGCTGCGGACAGATACATGGTGAAAATTTCGAAGGTGCGCGCCGAGACCAGTTGGGCCTGCCGGAACAGCTCGGGCACCTGGATGGTGGCGGCCAGCGCCGTGTCCTTGACCAGTGAAATAAAACTGTTGCCCAGCGGCGGCAGTGCGGTGCGCATCGCCTGCGGCAGGATGGCCCGGCGCAATGTCTGCGCACGGGTCATGCCGATACTCGCGGCGGCTTCCCACTGGCCACGCTCGATGGACGCGATGGCGGCCCGCAGGATTTCACAGGCGTAGGCGGCCATGTTCAGCGAAAAGCCGATCATGGCGGCCGGAATCGGGTCCAGCTCGATGCCCACTTGCGGCAAGCCGTAGTAGATCAGGAACAATTGCACCAGCAGGGGCGTGCCGCGAAAGAACGACACGTAGACCCGCGCCGTCCAACTCAGCAGCTTGAAGCGCGACAGGCGCATCAAGGCCAGGCCGAAGCCCAGCAGCAGACCGAAGAACATCCCGCCCAGGCTGAGGATTACCGTGTAATACGCGCCCTTGAGCAGAAAGGGCGCGGAGTCCAGCGCGAGTTGCAAACCTGCTTCCATTATTGAGTGACGTCAGCGTTGAAGTATTTCTCGGACAGCGTCTTCAAGGTGCCGTCGGCGCGCAGCTTGTCGAGGGCCTTGTTCACCGCGTCCAGCAACTCAGGCTCGCCTTTGCGCAGGGCAATACCCGATTCCTGGCGAGAGAAGGCGTCGCCTGCCGCGGCGGTATCCGGGGCTTTCTTGGCGTATTCCAGAGCGGCCAGGCGGTCGATCAGGATGGCGTCGATGCGGCCGATGCGCAGGTCCTGGAACTTGGTCGGGTCGTCGTTGTAGGTCTTGATGATGGCTTCAGGCTGGTTGTCCTTGAGCCATTGTTCGTAGTTGGTGCCCAGGCCTACGCCGACTTTCTTGCCGGCCAGGTCGTTGGCGGTCTTGATCGCGTCGACGTTTTTCTTCAGCACCAGCGCCTGAATCCCGGACACGGTGTAAGGCTTGGAGAAATCGTACTTTTTCTTGCGCTCTTCGGAGATGGTCACCTGGTTGACCACCGCGTCCAGGCGCTTGGATTCCAGGGCGGCGAGGATGCCGTCCCATGGGGTGGCCTGCAGCTTGACCTTGACGCCCAATTCTTTGGCCAGCGCCTCGGACAGCTCCACCTCGAAGCCGCTGAGCTTGCCGCTTTCATCGACGAAGCTGAACGGTGGGTAGGTGCCTTCCAGGCCGATCTTGATCTCGCCGGCTTTCTTGATGGCGCCCAGTTGCTCGCCGGCAACCGCCTGGCCGAGCATGCCTGCGCCAAGCGCCAGGCCCAATGTGCCGACCAGCAATGTGCGACGCAATACAGAAATAGTCATGAAGAGCCCCTATGGTTTTTTATGGTGAGCGAAGCCGCTGACGCAGTAGCCGTATCCTGCCTTAAAGCGCGGTGCGCGTCTTCGCCTTCGGCGCGATGATAAAGCGGGTTTTTAAGACTTGAAAATAATAAAAAATCAACTTCATATTCATATTTCGAATATGAAAGAGGTCAAGTGTGGGAGGGGGGCTTGCCCCCGATGGCAGTGGTTCAGCTACAGATTAGCTGACTGACCCACCGCTATCGGGGGCAAGCCCCCTCCCACATTCAGTCCGCGTTTATTCAGCTGAATACTGAGTCATAGGCAAACAGCGCCGGTGCCCCGCCCGTATGCAGGAAAATAATCGGCCCGTCCCCGAACCGCTGACGCCCGATGCCGTCCAGCAAGCCTGCCATGGCCTTCCCGGTATAGACCGGGTCGAGCAACAGACCTTCCTGGCTGGCCAAAAGTTTGATTGCCGACAACGTGCCCGCGTTCGGTTCGCCATATCGCGGGCCGAAGTATTCGTCCCACAGGATCACCTTGAATGCCTCGGGCACCTCCACGCCAAGCAGCTCGGCGGTGCGCTCGGCCAGGCCCTGTACTTTCGGGCGCTGGGCTTCGTCGGTGCGCGACACGGTGACGCCAATCACCGGCAGGTTCGGCAGCGCTTCGCTCAGCGCCAGCGCCAGGCCGCTATGGGTACCGGCGCTGCCCGAGGCCAATACCACCGCTGCAAAGTCGAGGCCGCTGTCTTCGATCTGTGCCGCCAGCTCCAGGCCTGCACGCACATAACCCAGCGCGCCGAGGGCATTCGAGCCGCCGATAGGCACCAGGTAGGGCTTCTTGCCGTTGCTGCGCAGGCGGTCGGCGAGGGCGTTGAGCTGGTCGTCGACATTATCGAGGTTCTCGACCAGCTCAACCTTGGCGTCGAACAGTTCGAGCAACAGACGGTTACCGTTGCCCAGGTAGTTGGGGTCGTCGGTGCCGGTAGGATTTTCTAGCAGGGCGACGCAGCCCAGGCCGAGCCTGGCGGCCAGCGCGGCGGTCTGGCGCACATGGTTGGACTGGATAGCGCCGGCGGTGACCAGCGTGTCGGCGCCCTGGGCGAGGGCATCGGCGGCCAGGTATTCAAGTTTGCGCAATTTGTTGCCACCCATGGCCAGCGGGGTGGTGTCATCGCGCTTGACGTAGATGTCCCTGCCCAACCAGGTCGACAGCCGCTCGAGTTTTTCCAGGGCGGTGGCGCCGCCCAACAAGTCCAGGCGGTTAAAGCGGTCAAGCTGTTGTTTGATCATGGCTACGCACGGTGGCTGAGTAATTGGACGACTATAGGCAGGCACTTTTCATCGGGCAACGGCCAATCGCTTATGTCGGATGGTTCTTGGCCTCATACCATTGGTTCTTAAGGGTTGCCTGGGTGCATACCGTAAAGTGATGGCCATTTCGTCAGGAGTGAATACCGTGAGTGAGCGTTCCAGCCATTGGCAATTGCAGACCATCGTCAGCCAACTGCGCAGCGCCCGGGACCAGTGGCGAACGCGCAACGGTCGTTTGAGCGGCGAACACGGTGGTCGCGAATTACCGTCGCGCGAGGCCGTGGCGCAGATTCTCGAAGCATTGTGCGGCGCACTGTTCCCGATGCGCCTGGGCCCGGTGGACCTGCGCGAAGAAAGTGAAGACTTCTACGTCGGGCATACCCTCGACGTCGCCCTCAACGCGTTGCTGGCCCAGTCCCGCCTGGAGCTGCGCTACGCCGCGCGTCAGGGTGGCCGGGACGACGGCCAGATCGACGCCGATGCCATTCGCCTGATCCAGGATTTCGCCCTGGCATTGCCGGCGTTGCGCAGCCTGCTGGACACCGACGTACTGGCCGCCTACCACGGTGACCCGGCCGCGCGCAGCGTGGATGAGGTGCTGCTGTGCTACCCGGGCATCCTGGCGGTGATTCACCACCGCCTGGCCCACCACCTGTACCGCGCCGGCTTGCCGCTGCTGGCGCGCATCAGTGCGGAAATCGCCCACTCGGCCACCGGTATCGATATCCACCCCGGCGCGCAGATCGGCCCGAGTTTCTTTATCGACCACGGCACCGGTGTGGTGATTGGCGAGACGGCGATCATTGGTGAGCGGGTGCGCATCTACCAGGCCGTGACGCTGGGCGCCAAGCGCTTCCCGGCGGATGAGGATGGGCAGTTGCAAAAAGGTCATCCGCGTCATCCTATCGTTGAGGATGACGTGGTGATCTACGCCGGCGCCACGATTTTGGGGCGGATTACCATCGGCAAGGGTTCGACCATCGGCGGCAATGTATGGCTGACCCGCAGCGTGCCGGCGGGGGCGAATATTACCCAGGCGAATCTGCAGCATGATGATGGGGCGCAGAAGTAAAGAGCCTGCACGCTAATCCAATGTGGGAGGGGGCTTGCCCCCGATAGCAGTCTGTCAGTTGATATAACTGGAACTGACCCACCGCTATCGGGGCATAGGTATCTACACAACTGCGTAGCACCCACCGTAACCACGATGCGAAGCGAGTCGCTCTTGACCTTGATCTGGATCTGCTTTTGATCTCAGGCGCCCCGTTAAACCACGCTGGCCGAACGCAGGCTTGAATCCGTGGGTAACCCGGCAGGACGCCGGGTTAGCCGC
>NZ_CVTX01000181.1:0-29019 GCF_900005715.1 Pseudomonas sp. 34 E 7 | reverse complement strand
GGAGAGAGGGCACACCGAGCCCAGGCGAGGTGCCGAGTGGTGGGGCAAGAGCGTTTTGCTTACTTTTGCGCTTTTCAAAAGTGAGCCGCCGTAAAAGCGGAACCATTAGCAGCCGTTACCGCAGAAACGGATATGTACTCAACCCAATTCAACATCCTGGTCAGCCCTGAGGCCGCCATCGGGGGCAAGCCCCCTCCCACATTTGGATCTGTGGGGTATCAGTAAGATAGTCACAGGCTGCCTGATCCAACGAGGAGCAAGCCCCCTCCCACATTTGAATGCATTTCATCTTCACGTCGCTGAACGATTTGCCCCCGTAACCCGTCATACCAATCCCTGAGCTAGTGTAGGAATTGTCTACCACTCAGCCCTGAAATTAGTCCCAGACCGCCCATTCATGTTTAACTTGAACGCTCGTTCAAGTTAAACCGGTGGTTCGCTGCCCGCTCACAACAGGAGGCTTACCTTTGCTGAGTCCGTTATTGACAGCCACATTTCACACCTCGGGGGTGCTTCGTTCATGAGTGCATCGTCCACCCCTCCCAGCGGTCTGGTGCGCATGAATGCGCCCGTTTTCTACTTTGCCGCCACGGCCATCCTGCTGTTCGGCATCACCGTCATCGCTATCCCGCAACAGGCCGGTGCCTGGCTGCTGGCGGCGCAAAACTGGGCGGCCAATACGGTCGGCTGGTACTACATGCTGGCGATGACCCTGTATCTGGTCTTCGTGGTGGTCACCGCGCTATCGGGCTACGGCAAGATAAAACTCGGTGCCGACCACGACGAGCCCGAATTCAGTTACCTGTCCTGGGCCGGCATGCTGTTCGCCGCCGGGATCAGCATCACGCTGTTTTTCTTTTGTGTGTCCGAGCCGCTGACGCACTTGGTGCAACCGCCCCAAGGCGAGGCCATGAATGCCGATGCGGCGCGCCAGGCCATGCAGGTCCTGTTCCTGCACTGGGGCCTGCACGGCTGGGGCGTGTTCGCGTTTGTCGGCATGGCCCTGGCGTATTTCGCTTACCGGCATAACCTGCCGCTGGCGTTGCGCTCGGCGCTGTACCCGTTGATCGGCAAGCGCATCAATGGCCCGATCGGTTACGCGGTGGATGGCTTCGGCATCATTGCCACGGTATTCGGCCTGGGGGCCGACATGGGTTTTGGCGTGTTGCACCTCAACTCCGGCCTGGATTACCTGTTCGGCATCGCCCATACGCAGTGGATCCAGGTGGGCTTGATCACCTTGATGATGGGCGCGGCGATCATCGTTGCCGTTGCCGGTGTCGACAAGGGTGTGCGGGTGATGTCCGACATCAACATGCTGCTGGCCTGCGCACTGCTGCTGTTCGTGTTGTTTGCCGGGCCCACCCAGCACCTGCTCAATACCTTGATCCAGAACATTGGCGACTACCTTGGTGCGTTGCCGACCAAGAGTTTCGACGTGTACGCCTACGACAAACCCAGCGACTGGCTGGGCGGTTGGACGGTGTTCTACTGGGCCTGGTGGATCGCATGGTCGCCGTTCGTGGGCCTGTTCATCGCGCGGATTTCCCGTGGCCGCACTATCCGCGAATTCGTGTTTGGCGTGCTGCTGATCCCGCTGGGTTTCACCCTGGCGTGGATGTCGATCTTCGGTAACAGCGCCATCGACCAGGTGCTCAACCATGGCATGACCGCGTTGGGCCAGTCGGCCATCGATGAGCCGTCGATGAGCCTCTACCTGCTGCTGGAAACCTACCCGTGGAGTAAAACCGTGATTGCGGTCACGGTGTTTATCAGCTTCGTATTCTTCGTGACCTCGGCGGACTCAGGCACAGTGGTGCTGTCGACCCTGTCGTCCAAAGGCGGCAACGCCGATGAAGACGGGCCGAAATGGCTGCGCGTGTTCTGGGGCGCGATGACCGCCCTGGTCACCAGCGCCTTGCTGTTTGCCGGCAGTATCGATTCGTTGAAATCAGCGGTCGTGCTGACCTCGCTGCCGTTCTCGCTGATCCTGCTGCTGATGATGTGGGGGCTGCACAAGGCGTTCTATCTCGAATCGCAAAAGCAGATCGCCCAGTTGCATTCGCTGGCACCGATCTCGGCGTCGCGCAAAGGCCGTGGCGGCTGGCGCCAGCGTCTGAGCCAGGCGGTGCATTTTCCGTCGCGCGACGAGGTGTACCGTTTCCTCGAGTCGACGGTGCGCCCGGCCATCGAGGAAGTGACGGCCGTATTTGTCGAGAAGGGCCTGAACGTGGTCACCCAGCCAGACCCGGCCAACGACAGCGTCAGCCTGGAAATCGGTCATGGCGAGGAGCATCCGTTCATCTACCAGGTGCAGATGCGTGGCTATTTCACGCCATCGTTCGCCCGTGGCGGCATGGGTTCCAAAGAGATCAACAACCGCCGTTACTATCGCGCCGAAGTGCACCTGCGTGAGGGCAGTCAGGATTACGACCTGGTGGGTTATACCAAGGAGCAGATCATCAACGACATCCTCGACCAGTACGAGCGGCACCTGCAGTTCCTGCATCTGGTGCGCTGATTCGCGCGCATAAATGCACGTAATAGCGTTCCTCTCAAGTGGGTCTTTGCTGTAAAAGGGAAAGGCAGACTTAAGCGATTCAGCGGGTTCAAAGGCCTGGGAATAACCTTATTCCCAGGCCTTGTTTGCCCCAAGCCCAGAGAGGATTCGATGACTTACATTGCTGCCGAAAACCGCTATGAATCTATTCCTTATCGCCGCGTAGGCCGCAGTGGACTGGTGCTGCCGGCACTGTCCCTGGGGCTGTGGCACAACTTTGGCGACAGCACCCCGATCGCCACCCAGCGTGCCCTGCTGCGCACCGCGTTCGACCTGGGCATCAATCACTTCGACCTGGCCAATAACTACGGCCCTCCCTACGGCAGCGCCGAGATCAATTTCGGTCGTTTGCTGCGCGAAGACTTCAAGCACTACCGCGACGAACTGATCATCTCCAGCAAGGCCGGCTGGGACATGTGGCCCGGGCCTTATGGCCAGGGTGGCGGTTCGCGCAAATACGTGCTGGCCAGCCTCGATCAGAGCCTGCAGCGCCTTGGCGTCGATTATGTGGATATCTTCTACTCGCACCGTTTCGACGCCGACACGCCATTGGAAGAAACCGCCAGTGCGTTGGCCACCGCCGTGCAGCAAGGCAAGGCGTTGTACATCGGTATCTCGTCCTACTCTGGGGTAAAAACCCGTGAGATGGCAGCGCTGCTCAAAGAGTGGAAAGTGCCGCTGTTGATTCACCAGCCGGCCTATAACCTGCTCAACCGCTGGGTGGAAAAAGACCTGCTCGACACCACCGACGAACTCGGCGCCGGCGTGATTGCCTTCACGCCGCTGGCTCAGGGCTTGCTCACTGATAAATACCTCAACGGCATTCCTGCCGATGCCCGGGTGAACCGTCCGGGGGGAGGCTCGCTGCAGGCCCAACACCTGTCCGAGGAGAACATTGCCCACGTGCGCGCCCTGAATGAGATCGCCCAGCGTCGCGGCCAGAGCCTGGCGCAATTGGCGCTGGCCTGGACCCTGCGTGATCCACGGGTGACCAGCGCGCTGATCGGTGCCAGCCGGCCGGAGCAGATCATCGAGAACGTCGGCGCGTTGAAAAACTTGAGCTTCAGCGCCGAAGAGCTGGCGCAGATCGATCGGTTCGCCCAGGAAGGCGGGATCAATCTGTGGGAAAAACCGTCAATGGCGGAGTAACGTCAGCGTGCCTGCTCGATAGAGGCGCCGACCTTTATCGTGGCAGGCACACTGCAGCTGTTTGCTCAGCGCAGGGTTAGCACTCGCCGGGCATCTTGGAAGCCCGACTCAGACAGCTTGACCTTATTCCCATAGAGGTCTGCGTAACCGTCAATCACGGCGACCGAGTGCCCACCGGCGTCTGCGGTACCCAGGCCTTCTTTGGCCAGTTGAGCCGGGTTGGTCCAGCGCCGTTTGGCATGTAGGCCCAAGCGATTGGTGGCATCTCCCGGCATTTCCCCGTCATTCAATGAGGCCATTGCGTCTTTGAAGCTGCGCTTGGCGCTGCCTTCGTGATTTTTCATCTGAGCCCGCTTGGCGCTGGCGGCATACAGGAATACTGCGTCCTTGAGCACGTCCGGGTCCTCGCCCTCAAAGCCGCTGCCGGTCCTCGCCAGCGTTAACTCTTCGTGGGATATGTGCAGCTTGAAGGTGTCTTGCATTGTCACCTCGAACCCTGTTTTTGTCGGGGTTATGAGTTTGAAAATCCCCTGTGGGTGATGACCGTATTTCATCATCGCCAGCTTGATCGCCGACACCGTGACGCAATTGCCTTCAATGCCCTGCCAGAACCCACGCCAGATATCCTCGGGCTTGGTGCCGGTCGGCACCGAAGATATAAATAGGCTGTCGTCAGGCCGGGGCTTGTCCAGGGGGGTGACCGTGGGCAAAGGGGCCGGCGAATTGCGATCAACCTGATGAGGTACGGCGTCAACCGCAGGGGCAACAGGGCTGGCGCGCTGTGTGATGGTTTTGAGAAGGCTGTTCAGTGAGTTCAGTTGTTGAACGATAGACGCGTAAAGGTTTTGGCTGTTTTCCGCGCCGCCCGCGACGGGTGTTTCCATCGGGGCCTTGGCGTTCTTCACGCCTGTGCCGGCGCAGAGACTGGGAAGTAATGACGTATTAAGCGCTGCGGTGCCGCTGGCAGTGTTGAGTAACATGGGCCGCCTCGTATTCAGTAGTGTGAGTGAGCGATTCAGTGAGGGTCGAGCACGTAGCCGTGGCCCTCATAAGGCAAATATTGATGCGCCTTTTCATTGCCCAGAACCAAGCCAAAACCGTACAGAAACCCGACGGTAGTCTGGTCTTCCAGTTCACTTACATGGACATGGCGCATATGGCCGATCATGCCGATATTTTCCAGGACAGGTTTGATATGCCGGCCATTCTGGATCGCATCACTGAGGGTCGTCTCGAAGTCGGACCTTGCCACCGGATCCTCATGTTCCAACTGGTGACGTTTCATAAAAGCGGCAAACATGAAGTTGGCATCCTTTATCAGCTCGCTGTCGTCACCGGACAGTTTCAGGGCTTGCCCGGCCCGCTGTAGCTCCTGGCGAGAAACATGCACTTCATAACCATCTCTCATCGTCACGTCGTAGCCGTCTCCTGCAACGGCAACCCGTTGAAAGCAATCGGTGGGGCTTTGCCCGAACGTCATCATCATCAGTTTTATTGCGTCAACGTAGGCTGCCGTTTCGCGAAACTCGCCAAAGCCCGGGAGTGTGTTACTCAAGCCAGTCAATATATCGGCTGGACGCTCACCGTTTCTCTTCGAGGAAATATCCGGCATCGCGCCGGCTGAAGGAGGACCGAGCGGAGCTGCAAGGGGTTTGACGTTGGTTTGCGGGGGGGTAGGCGCAACCCGCGCAGGGCGCGAGTCAGTGGACGGTTCGTCCAGCCTGGTGGTTGCGGGTAAATCCGACAGTACATAGGCCGGCTTTTTCAGCCTTAACTTCGAAGGTGTCCCGTGGAAATCCTCGTGACCATCGACAACCAGCATGGACTCCCCATTCGAGACAACGGTTATACCCAGTTTTTGACCCGTGCCCAGTGACTCGGACTTGACCTCTTTCAGATGGTTTTCCAGGCCCATGAGCTTCAATACGCTGCTGGCATGTTCGCCTTTATTGGTATTGCGCAGGGTCATGGGGTAACTCGCTTGTTCGGCGGGGTCGTTGCTTTGTAGCTGTTTTCGCTTGGCCAGGGTCGCATACAGAAAGTTGGCGTCTTTCAACATGTCTTCGTTGCCGAGCAATTGCGAACCTTCTTTGGCAAGGTCCAGTTCTTTATGGGAAATGAATAATGTGAAGCCATCTCTCATGGTCACATTGAACCCGTTATTCAGGGGCGTGACTTGAGCGTAAATATCGGTTGGGCTTTGACCAAAGTGCTGCATGGCCAACTTGATTCCCGCGACATGAGAACTGTGCGGTGTGGTCAGTGAGCGGTAGGTCTCATGGGGCGAAAAAAACAGGCCACCTAATACGTCATCGGGTTTTTGTTTGTCCTTTTTATTTGAAAGGTACTGCGTACTATCAGGGCGCACCGTCGAGTGGGTGGTCGCTGCAACGGTTGCGGGCGTACCAGGCTTGACGGGCGTGGCGTCGATGGCCTTGTGGAGTGTGTTCATCAAACTTTCAAGCTCGCTTAACAAAGCAAGCAAACTTTCGCGTCTGTCGGGCGCGGCGGTGGGCGGTGTCAGTGTTTCAAGTGTTGTGCCTGTGGCTGAAGGGGCGGGTTCAGCAGGCTGTGCCGCAAAAGCGGGCAGCCACGGCGATACGGTTGAGATATTCATTTAAGCACTCAATGGATTCAGGTAAGGGTTCACTGCGCAGGCGTTTTGGACGCACGATGTCAGTGGTGAGCCTTACCTCGTACGTTCCTGAAAGTGAGTGCTTGACGAGTTACAGGGCGTGTCGTGAGCCACATTTTTCCATAGGAAAAATCTTGAAATTAACGGTTTTTTCGCCATTTGAGGCGGTTGGATTAAAACGGTGCATCGCCCAGGATGGTGGCCCGGTGCATGACGCGGCGCTGTGGACGGTAGTCATCCACCGCGTAATGCTGGGTCACGCGGTTATCCCAGAACGCTACGTCATTTTCCTGCCAGCGCCAGCGAATAGTGAACTCCGGGCGGGTGGCGTGAGCAAACAGCAGCTTGAGAATCGCCTCGCTTTCGGCCGGTTCCAGTTCGTTGATTCGGGTGGTGAAGCCGTCGTTGACGAACAGCGATTTGCGCCCGCTGACGGGGTGTGTGCGTATCACCGGGTGTGACAGCGGCGGGTTTTTGCGACGGGTTTCTTCCCAGCGTGCCAGGTCTTCGGCGGTGTTGCCGAAGCGCTCCAGCGGAAAGGATCTGGTGAAGTCGTGGGTGGCGGTGAGGCCTTCGAGCAAGGCTTTGAACGGCTCGGACAACGCCTCATACGCCGCAATCCCGCTGGCCCACAAGGTATCACCGCCAAATGCCGGCAGCTGCTTGGCGCTCAGCACCGCGCCGAGGGCAGGCGTGGGCAGGAAGGTCACGTCGGTGTGCCATACGGCGTTGTCACGCACATCGGTCACGGCCGTGTCGAGGATCAGCACTTCGGGCTGTTCCGGCACGTTGGGGTAGATCGGGTGGATATGCAGGTCACCGAAATTCGCCGCAAACCGTGCCTGCTGCTGCGGGGTGAGCGGCTGGTCACGGAAGAACAGCACCGAATGCTTGAGGAGTGCTTGTTCGATGGCGTCGCGCTCTTCAGGGCTCAGCGCCCGGGTGATATCGACGCCGCTGATCTGCGCGCCAAGCGCAGCGCTTAAAGGGGTAACGGTCAGGCTGCTCATTTAACGTTCATCACTCAGTGTGCCTGGCCATGCCACGGCACTAATTTACGCTGCAGGGCGCGCAGGCCCATTTCCATGGCGAAGGCGATCAGTGCGATCACCAGGATGCCCAGCACCACTACGTCGGTGACCAGGAACTGCGCCGCCGACTGCACCATGAAGCCCAGGCCGCTGGTGGCGGCAATCAATTCGGCGGCGACCAGGGTCGACCAGCCTACGCCCAGGCCGATACGTACTCCGGTAAGGATGTCGGGCAGGGCGCTTGGCAGGATCACATGACGAATCAGTTGGGCACGGGTGGCGCCCAGCGACTGCGCAGCGCGCAACTTGGCCGGGTCGACCGTGCGTACGCCGGTGGCGGTGGCGATGGCAATCGGCGCAAAGATCGCCAGGTAAATCAGCAGCACTTTGGACAGCTCGCCGATACCGCACCAGATCACGATCAGCGGCAGATAGGCCAGCGGCGGGATTGGCCGGTAAAACTCGATCAGCGGGTCGAGAACGCCGCGGGCGATGCGGTTGGCGCCGATGGCAATCCCCACCGGCACGGCCGTCAGCACCGCGAAACCCAGGCCCAGGCCGATGCGACTGAGGCTTGCGCCCAGGTGCTGCCAAAGGGTCGAATCCATGTAGCCGGATGTCGCCAGCAACCAGCCTTTTTGCAGCACGGCAGAGGGCGGCGGCAGGAACAGTGGCTCGATCAAGCCGCTGGCGGTTACCGCCCACCAGACAGCGAGCAGGACCGCCAGGGTCAGTACGCTGATCCACCGTGTGCTGAGGCTGCGGCGTGCCGGAATAACCGCATGGGTCAGCGGCTTGGCCGCTGTGGCGGGAAGTTCATAGCTGCTCATGCGCACACCTGCCGTTGCGAGAACACTCTGCCCAGTACGTGTTCGCGGGTTTCGATAAAACGCGGGTCGGACTTGATCGCCCGTGCCGATTCGCCGGCCGCGTAGCGTTGGCCGAAATCCAGCTGCAGACGCTCGACGATCTGGCCGGGGTTGGGCGCCAGCAGGATCAGGTCCGTGGCGAGGAACACCGCTTCTTCGATGTCATGGGTGATCAGGAACACCGGCTTGGCCGTGCGTCGCCAGACTTGCAGCAGCAATTCCTGCATCTGTTCGCGGGTGAAGGCATCGAGGGCGCCGAAGGGTTCGTCCATCAGCAATACGCGCGGGTCGGCCGCCAGGGCGCGGGCGAGGCCGACGCGTTGCTTCTGGCCGCCGGAGAGTTGCCAGATGCGCCGGCTGTCGAAACCGCTGAGGTCCACCAGCGCGAGCATTTCACGGGCGCGCACTTCCCGGTGCGCCTTCGGCACGCCGGCCAGCTCCAGGCCGAAGGCGACGTTGGCCAGCACGTCCTGCCAGGGCAGCAGGGCATCGTCCTGGAACACCACGCCGCGTTCGGCGCCAGGACCCTTGACCGGCACGCCATCGAGGGTAATACGCCCGGCCGAGGGCTCGACAAAGCCGGCAATCAGGTTCAACAGCGAAGTCTTGCCACTGCCGGAGGCACCCAGGGCCACCAGCAATTGCCGGGGGCCAAGCTCAAGTGAAATATCCGCCAGTACCGGTTCCGGGGCGCCTGGGTACTGTGCGCTGATGCGCTCCAGTTGTAGCAAGGCCATCGCGATGAACTCCTTGAATCAGTGAGTGATGAACTTGGCGCTGACGTAAGGGGCGTAGTCCGGCAGCACCGCGTCGACCTTGCCTTGCTCCTTGAGGAACGCGGCGGTATCGGTGACAGCTTTGGTGGTCGGTGCGCCCAGCAGGGTGACCTGGTCAGCGGCCAGCGGGTAGACATTGCCTTGCAGCAGCAGCGGGATATCGCTGGCCTTGGCGCCGGAGAGCTTCAGCAGCTTGTCGACGTTGGCCTTGTCGGCGAGCCAGGCCTGTGGGTCTTTACGGTAAGCGGCGTAGGCATCCAGCGTGACTTTGGCGAAGGCCGTGACGATTTCCGGATGCTTCTCGGCGAAGTCCTTGCGCACAATCCAGGCGTCGAAGGTCGGTGCACCGAACTTGGCCAGTTCGCCGGACGTGATCAGCACCTTGCCGTTTTCCTTGGCCACGCCCAGGGCCGGGTCCCACACATAGGTGGCGTCGATATCGCCGCGCTTCCAGGCGGCGATGATGGCCGGTGGTGCGAGGTTGAGGATGGTCACTTTCGAAGGGTCGATGTTCCAGTGCTTCAGCGCGGCCAGCAGGCTGTAGTGTCCCGTGGACACGAACGGTACGGCGACCTTCTTGCCGACCAGGTCTTGGGGGCTGTTGATCCCCGACCCATCGCGCGCCACCAGGGCTTCGGCGCCGCCGATCTGGGTGGCGACGAGGAAGGTCTGCACCGGCACCTTGCGCGTGATCGCAGCGGTCAACGGGCTGGAACCGAGGTAACCGATCTGCACGTCACCCGAGGCGATGGCGGCGATGATATCGGCGCCATTGTCGAATTTGCGCCAGTCGATCGTGGCGTGGGTGGCTTTTTCATAGGCGCCGTCGGCCTGGGCGACTTTGGCCGGGTCTACGGTGGTCTGGTACGCGACGGTCACATCCGCCGCCTGGGCAAACAGGCTGGCACCGGCCAGGGACAACGCCGCCAGCAAGCGCAGTGGAATAGGCAGTTTCAAAG
Source organism: Pseudomonas sp. 34 E 7 (assembly GCF_900005715.1). Lineage (NCBI taxonomy): Bacteria > Pseudomonadati > Pseudomonadota > Gammaproteobacteria > Pseudomonadales > Pseudomonadaceae > Pseudomonas > Pseudomonas sp. 34 E 7. The sequence goes on along the minus strand of NZ_CVTX01000181.1, from coordinate 19,040 downwards.
GGAAGCTCCTCGATCAGGCGGCCAGGGAGGCGGCGTGTGAGGAGACTAAATGATCTAAGAATCCGAAAATAAATAACATTTTCGCATTAGCTTATGAGGAGAAGGGTTGCAGCGATTCCTGAGCCTGATGCAGGGCAAATGTGGGAGGGGGCTTGCCCCCGATGGCGGTGGTTCAGTCACTGATTGAGTGGCAGACACACTGCTATCGGGGGCAAGCCCTCTCCCACATAAGGTTTAGTTGCTGATGGCCAGGATGCTCGCCTGGTACGACCCGACAAACACATCGAAATCGCCCACTTCGTTCTGCTCAAGCTCGGCCTGCTGCGCCAGCGACTTACGCGCCAGTTCTTCAAAGCGCGCTTGTTCCTCGGCCGGCAACGGTTCCTTGCGGAAGAACTCGGCATGCAGCTCGCTCTGATGCAGCGAGAACTGCGCGAAACTTTCCTTACGCTCGGCCATCGCTTCCAGCACCTGGGCCGAGGGCGTCAGTGACGGGTCGTTGACCTTGGCCAACTGAGCGTCCAGCGCCTGGCTGTGTTCAGTGATGCCATGGCTTTCATCGAGCAGGGCGGCCAGAGGCGCAATCTGCTCCAGCAGCTCGGTGGCCCACGCTTTCATGTCCACCGCCTGGCCCTGACGCTGCAATTGCAGGCCCGGACGGCGACCTTCCTTGACCACGCTGAGGAAGTTGGACGTGGCGTTGCCGCACTCGTTATTGGCGAACAGCGGGCTGTCATTCAGCGCGCAAAACAGCAGGAAGGCGTCGAGAAAGCGCGACTCCGGCAGGTCGATGCCCATCGGCAGGAACGGGTTGATGTCCAGGCAGCGCACTTCGATGTACTGGATGCCGCGCGCCATCAGCGCCTGGATCGGCCGCTCGCCGGTATAGGTCACGCGCTTGGGGCGGATGTTGGAGTAGTACTCGTTTTCGATCTGCAGGATATTGGTGTTGAGCTGCACCCACTCACCGTCCTTGTGCGTGCCGACTTCGACATAGGGCGCGTAGGGCGTTGCCACCGCTTCGCGCAGGCTGTCGGTGTAGCTGGCCAGGTCGTTGTAGCACGGCGTGAGGCCGGCCTGGGCGTTGCTCTGGTAACCCAGGTCGCTCATGCGCAGGCTCGTGGCGTACGGCAGGTACAGGGTATCGGCGTCGAGCACTTCAAGCTGGTGCGAACGACCGCGCAGGAAGCCTGCGTCCAGGGCCGGCGAGGCGCCAAACAGGTACATCAACAGCCAGCTGTAGCGGCGGAAGTTGCGAATCAGCGCGATATAGGCGGTGGATTGATAGTCGCGGTCGGTGCCGACAAAGCCTTCGGCGTCCTTGAGCAACGGCCACAGCTGTTCCGGCAGCGAAAAATTGTAATGGATGCCGGCGATGCACTGCATGGTCTTGCCATAACGCAGGGCCAGACCCTTGCGGTAAACGTACTTGAGCTGCCCGATATTGGAGGTGCCGTAGTAGGCAATCGGAATATCTTCCTCGGCCGGCAACGGGCACGGCATCGAGGGGCTCCACAGGTATTCGCTGCCCAGTTTGGTGTAGGCAAAGCGATGGATCTTGTCCAGGCTGCTCAGGGTATCGGCCGGGTTGGGCAGTGCGGGAGTGATGAACTCCAGCAGCGATTCCGAGTAGTCGGTAGTGATCTGTTCGTGCGTCAACGCGGCGCCCAGGGCTTCCGGATGCGGCGTTTGGGCCAGGCGACCCTCACTGGTGACGCGCAGGCATTCACGCTCGATGCCATGCAGGCAGTGCTCTAGCAGGGAGAGGTGTTCGCGCTTGCCGAGCAGGGCCAGGCGGCGGTTGAGAAGTTCGCTCAAGTTGGATTCCTTCACGCGTCAGTCGCCCCAATATGGGGGTGGTCAAGACGGTCTACAAGGGTGAAGTTGAAACTGGCGTGATCGCCTGGTTCTGAGTCGATAGGACCCGCTCTGAATGTGCCTACTTCACTCCATGAATTGGGCTACAGCGCAGCGAGAAAATTCCGACGCTGTTGTCACAGCGCCGAAATTAACTCAAATCATGTGCAGGGAGCTATAGGACAGCGAACGTGCCCTGTGCTTTTGCGACAAGTCTTTCGTCCTGGTACACCTCGGCTTCGACCACCAGGGTGCGCCGGCCGGCGTGGATCACCCGGCTGGTGCACAGCACGTCACCGTCTTCAACGGCGCGGATATAGTTGATCTTGCATTCGATGGTCGCGCTCTGCTGGTCGAACCCATGGGCGCTGGAGCATGCCAGTCCCATGGTGATGTCTACCAGGCTGAAAATCGCCCCGCCGTGCAACTTGCCCCCGCGATTGCGCAACTGCGGCGCCAGGCTCAGGGCCACCTCGGCAACGCCTTCCTCCAGGCGTTGCAGGCGGCAGCCGATCAGTTCGCTGAACGCGCTCTGGGTCAAACCGGCCGGAATATCCATCAACGCTTCTTCAGTTGCTTGGCGTTGGCGAACAGCGAGGCCATGGCGTTGTTGCTCGGTGCGGCTGTCGCGGTGTCCTTGCGCGGCGCAGTGTTCTGCGACGGGCGCGGTGCCGAGCCAGGGCGAGCGCCACGGGCGCCGTCGATTTTCTCGCCGGGGGTGTCGCTCATGCGCATCGACAGGCCAACGCGTTTGCGTGGGATGTCGACTTCCATCACCTTGACCTTGACCACGTCACCGGCCTTCACCGCTTCGCGCGGGTCCTTGATGAACTTCTCCGAAAGTGCGGAGATATGCACCAAGCCGTCCTGATGCACGCCGATATCCACGAACGCGCCGAAGTTGGTCACGTTGGTCACCACGCCTTCGAGGATCATGCCCGGTTGCAGGTCCTTGAGGTCTTCGACACCGTCCTGGAACTCCGCGGTCTTGAATTCGGGGCGCGGGTCGCGGCCGGGTTTTTCCAGCTCTTGCAGGATGTCGGTAATGGTCGGCACGCCGAAGGTTTCGTCGGTGTACTTTTTCGGGTCCAGGCGCTTGAGAAACGCGGCATCGCCGATCAGCGAGCGGATGTCGCGATCGGTTTGGGCGGCAATTCGCTGTACCAGCGGATAGGCTTCCGGGTGAACCGCCGAGGCGTCCAGCGGGTTATCACCGTTCATTACGCGTAGGAAACCTGCGGCTTGCTCGAAAGTTTTTTCGCCCAGACGTGGGACTTTTTTCAGCGCCGCGCGGGTTTTGAAGGCGCCGTTCTCGTCGCGGTGATTGACGATATTCTGCGCGAGGGTCGCGTTCAGGCCGGAGATACGTGCAAGCAGCGCCACGGAGGCGGTGTTCACGTCCACACCCACGGCGTTCACACAGTCTTCCACGACCGCGTCCAGTCCACGCGCCAGCTTGAGCTGCGACACGTCGTGTTGGTATTGGCCGACGCCGATGGATTTGGGATCGATCTTCACCAGCTCGGCCAGCGGGTCCTGCAGGCGGCGGGCAATGGACACGGCGCCGCGGATGGACACGTCAAGGTCCGGGAACTCCTTGGACGCCAACTCCGAGGCCGAGTACACCGAAGCCCCCGCCTCGGAGACCATGACCTTGGTCATTTTCATCGCCGGGTACTTTTTGATCAGCTCGGCGGCCAGCTTATCGGTTTCGCGGCTGGCGGTACCGTTGCCGATGGCGATCAGGTCCACGGCATGCTTGGCGCACAGCGCGGCCAGGACGGCCAGGGTCTGGTCCCACTTGTTGTGCGGTACGTGCGGGTACACGGTGGCATGATCCAGCAGCTTGCCGGTGGCGTCGACCACCGCAACCTTGCAGCCGGTGCGCAGTCCCGGGTCCAGGCCCAGGGTGGCGCGTGGGCCCGCCGGTGCAGCCAGCAGCAGGTCATGCAGGTTGTGGGCGAATACGTTGATCGCCTCGGTTTCGGCGCCTTCACGCAGCTCGCCGAGCAGGTCGGTTTCCAGGTGGGTGTAAAGCTTGACCTTCCAGGTCCAGCGCACGACCTCACCGAGCCACTTGTCCGCAGGACGATTCTGATTCTGAATGCCGAATTGTTGACCGATCATGCCTTCGCACGGGTGCATGGTGCCCGGCAGCTCGTCGCCGACTTTCAGCGCGGAGCTGAGAATGCCCTCGTTGCGCCCACGAAAGATCGCCAGGGCGCGGTGGGACGGCATGCTTTTGAGCGGTTCGTCGTGTTCGAAGTAATCGCGGAACTTGGCACCTTCTTCCTCTTTGCCGGCGATGACGCGGGCGCTGAGAATGGCTTCCTGTTTCAGGTAGGTGCGCAGCTTTTCCAGCAGGCTGGCGTTTTCCGCGAAGCGCTCCATCAGGATGTACTTGGCGCCGTCGAGGGCGGTCTTGACATCGGCGACGCCTTTTTGCGCGTCGATAAAGCGCGCGGCTTCGGTTTCAGGCGTCAGCGACGGGTCGTTGAACAGGCCGTCGGCCAAGTCGCCAAGGCCGGCTTCCAGGGCGATCTGGCCCTTTGTACGACGTTTCTGTTTGTACGGCAGGTAAAGGTCTTCGAGGCGGGTCTTGGTGTCGGCCAGCTTGATGTCGCGTTCCAGCTGCGGGGTCAACTTGCCCTGTTCCTCGATGCTGGCGAGGATGCTGATACGCCGCTCGTCGAGTTCTCGCAGGTAGCGCAGGCGCTCTTCCAGGTGCCGCAGTTGGGTGTCGTCAAGGCTGCCGGTCACCTCTTTTCGGTAACGGGCGATGAAAGGTACCGTGGAGCCCTCATCCAGTAGCGCGACGGCCGCTTCGACCTGTTGTGGGCGTACACCGAGTTCCTCGGCGATGCGGCTGTTGATGCTGTCCATAAAACCACCTGAAATTCTGAAAAGCCGCTCGCAGGCCCGGAAAACAAGGCCTTGCGAGGCTGGTTGAGCGGCCCGACCGGCGCCGCTGCCTGGGTCAAGAGGCTGCCTATTGACCCTCGAAATCGAAAAAACACGAGAAGCGCGTAAAAAAAAGCCCGGCAGTAAACGGTAACGATCTGACGTTGCCCTGCACGAAAGCGCCGCATTATAACCAGCGTTCTGCCCTTGGGGGCTACTGGGCCGGTAGTTGCAGGACATGGCTTGGCTGGTAGTAGAGGAAAAATCTGCTAACAATGCACACGGTGCGTATAACGGCAGCTAGGCCATAATGCGCGCCGAGATAAGAGGAGCATCTAATGAGCAGCACTGCACAAACTGCTGAAGGCGAAAAAATTCTCATCGTTGACGACGATCCGGGGCTGAGCAGCCTGCTGGAGCGTTTTTTCAACTCCAAGGGCTACCGGGCGCGCGCGGTGCCGAACACCGAGCAGATGGACCGCCTGTTGGGGCGTGAAGTATTCAATCTGGTCGTGCTCGACCTGATGTTGCCCGGCGAAGACGGCCTGACCGCCTGCAAGCGTCTGCGTGGCGTGAACAACCAGATCCCGATCATCATGCTCACTGCCAAGGGCGATGAGCTGAGCCGCATCAAGGGCCTCGAACTGGGCGCCGACGACTACCTGGCCAAACCGTTCAACCCTGACGAGCTGATGGCGCGGGTCAAGGCCGTATTGCGTCGCCAGGCACCGCCGGTACCGGGTGCGCCGGGCAGCGAAGACGAAAGCGTGACCTTCGGCGACTACGAGTTGTCCCTGGCGACCCGCGAGCTCAAGCGTGGCGACGAAGTGCACATGCTCACCACCGGCGAATTCGCGGTGCTCAAGGCCCTGGTGATGAACGCTCGCCAGCCGCTGACCCGCGACAAGCTGATGAACCTGGCCCGTGGCCGCGAATGGGATGCCCTGGAGCGCTCCATCGACGTGCAGATCTCCCGACTGCGCCGGATGATCGAGCCGGACCCTTCCAAGCCGCGGTATATCCAGACGGTGTGGGGTGTGGGTTATGTGTTTGTGCCGGATGGCACCGCAACCAAGTGACCGATGATTTGCAGGGACGGGCACCCGGCGTTTGATTCCATGAGGGTCGACGGGGTGCCCGGCGTCTGCAATTCTGCGAGCGCCGCTCGTTCCTGCAAGGTGTCTAGCTGTCTCCTATGAAAACCCCGCTGTGGTTCCCGCAAAGTTTCTTTTCCCGCACCCTTTGGCTGGTGCTCATCGTCGTTCTGTTTTCCAAGGCGCTCACACTGGTTTATCTGTTGATGAACGAGGACGTGCTGGTGGATCGGCAGTACAGCCATGGCGTCGCCTTGACGCTGCGCGCCTACTGGGCCGTAGACCCCGAGAACCGTGAAAAGGTAGCCAAGGCTTCATCACTGATCCGGGTCGATGGTGCCGGCGTGCCCGAGGGCGAGCAGCACTGGCCCTACAGTGAGATCTACCAGCGCCAGATGCAGGCGGAGCTGGGCGACGACACTGAGGTGCGGCTGCGCATGCATGTTTCGCCTGCGCTCTGGGTGAAGGCGCCCAGTCTGGGCGATGCCTGGATCAAGGTCCCGCTGTATCCGCATCCGCTGCGCGGGCAAAAAATCTGGAACGTGTTGGGCTGGTTTCTCGCCATCGGCCTGCTTTCAACCGCGTCCGCATGGATTTTCGTGCGCCAGCTCAACCAACCGCTCAAGCGCCTGGTATTTGCCGCCCGCCAACTGGGCCAGGGGCGCAGTGTGCGCCTGCCGGTCAGCGATACACCTAGTGAAATGACCGAGGTGTACGGCGCGTTCAACCAGATGGCGGAAGACGTCGAACAGGCCGGACGCGAGCGTGAGCTGATGCTGGCGGGGGTCTCCCATGACTTGCGCACGCCGTTGACGCGCCTGCGCCTGTCCCTGGAGTTGATGGGTAGCCATACCGACCTTACCGATGACATGGTGCGTGACATCGAGGATATGGACGCGATTCTGGACCAGTTCCTGGCGTTCATCCGCGATGGGCGTGATGAGGTCGTGGAGGAGGTTGATCTCACCGATCTGGTGCGTGAAGTGGTCGCGCCCTACAACCAGAGCGGTGAGCAGGTGCGCATGCGCCTGGAGCCGATTCAGCCGTTTGCCTTGCGCAGGGTGTCGATGAAGCGCCTGTTGAACAACCTGATCGGCAACGCCCTGCATCATGCCGGTTCGGATGTGGAGGTGGCGGCGTACGTGTCGGGTGACAGCGCGGCGCCCTATGTCGTGCTGAGCGTGATGGATCGCGGCACGGGGATCGACCCGGCTGAACTGGAAGCCATCTTCAACCCGTTCACCCGTGGCGACCGCGCCCGAGGCGGCAAGGGGACCGGTTTGGGGTTGGCGATTGTGCGGCGGATTGCTTCGATGCATGGCGGCAATGTTGAATTGCGCAACCGTGAAGGGGGCGGGCTGGAAGCTCGGGTGCGCTTGCCGCTTGGGTTGATGTTGCCCAGAGACGCAGTCTGAGAGACAACATGGATCAAATGTGGGAGGGGGCTTGCTCCCGATTGCGGATTGTCAGTCACCTATGTGCGGACTGACACACCGTTATCGGGGGCAAGCCCCCTCCCACATTTGGTTTGATGTTGTGTCAGGGGCAGAGCTTTTAGCCCTTTCCCTTGGTCCGAGTCATGTTCGGCCCGCCATTTTTTTCCAGATGCTGAATGATGATCCCCGCCACATCCTTGCTGGTGGTGGTCTCGATCCCTTCCAGGCCCGGCGATGAGTTCACCTCCATGACCAGGGGGCCGTGGTTGGAGCGCAGGATATCCACACCTGCCACGGCCAACCCCATGACCTTGGCTGCACGCAATGCGGTCATGCGCTCCTCCGGGGTAATCTTGATCAGGCTGGCGCTGCCGCCACGGTGCAGGTTGGAACGGAACTCGCCCGGCTTGGCCTGGCGTTTCATGGCGGCAATCACCTTGTCGCCCACCACGAAGCAGCGGATATCCGCACCGCCGGCTTCCTTGATGTACTCCTGCACCATGATGTTCTGCTTGAGGCCCATGAACGCCTCGATTACCGACTCCGCTGCCGTTGCCGTTTCGCACAACACCACGCCGATGCCCTGGGTGCCCTCCAGCACCTTGATCACCAACGGCGCACCGTTGACCATTTCGATCAGGTCAGGGATGTCATCCGGGGAATGGGCGAAGCCGGTCACCGGCAGGCCGATACCTCGGCGCGACAGCAGTTGCAGCGAGCGCAGCTTGTCCCGCGAACGTGCGATGGCCACGGACTCGTTGAGCGGAAAAACGCCCATCATTTCAAACTGGCGCAGCACTGCGCAGCCATAGAAGGTCACCGAGGCGCCGATGCGTGGGATCACCGCATCAAAGCCTTCCAGCGGTTTGCCACGGTAGTGGATCTGCGGCTTGTGGCTGGCAATGTTCATATAGGCCCGCAACGTGTCGATCACCACCATTTCATGGCCACGTTCGGTGCCGGCCTCGACCAGGCGGCGGGTGGAATACAGACGCGGGTTTCGCGACAGCACAGCAATCTTCATGCGGCACCTGGGGCAGAGATAGTGGAAACCGGGAACACCGGCTTGTCTTGTACGTATTTTACGGCCGGGCTGACGACCAACTGGCCGTCAATCAGCGCCTTGGAGCCCAGCAGCAGGCGATAACGCATGGCCTTGCGGCAGGCCAGGGTGAATTCCACTCGCCACACCCGATCGCCCAACGCCAGGGTGGTGCTGATCACGTAGCGCACCTGCGCATGGCCGTTGGAACTCTTGATGGTTTTCATCGTTACCAGAGGCGCTTCGCAGCGCCGGTGACGCAGTTGCACCACGCTGCCCAGGTGCGCGGTAAAGCGCACCCACTTCTCGCCGTCGCGTTCGAACGGCTCGATCTCGGTGGCGTGCAGGCTTGAGGTGCTGGCACCGGTGTCGATCTTGGCGCGCAGGCCTGCCACTCCCAGGTCGGGAAGGGCCACCCACTCACGCAGACCCACAACGGTCAAATGGTCAAATGTCTTCAAATAGGGGTACCGTCATTTTGTCCAGGCTTGAGGGGCAACCTTGGCCAGGGCATTGAATGTGGGCATGGCGAACCAGTAGCCTTGCATCAGAAATATTCCACAGTCGGAGAGGAAGTCCCGCTCACCGGCACTTTCGATGCCTTCGGCGATGACAGTAACCCCCAACTGCTCACAGATTGTGACAATCCCCCGGACGATCACCTGGCGGACACGGTCCTGGTCGACATCGCGAATCAGCGCCATGTCGAGCTTGATCATGTCAGGTTGGAAATCGGCCAGCAGATTCAGCCCCGAATAGCCCGCGCCGAAGTCGTCGATGGCGGTCTTGAAGCCGAATTGGCGGTATTCACGCAGAATATTCGTCAAATGGCGATAGTTATCTACATGCTCGCTTTCCAGGGTCTCGAAAATCAGGCGGTCCAGCGGGAAATTGTGCTCGCGGGCGGCGTCGAGGGTGCTGCGGATGCACAGTTCGGGACGGTAGACGGCATTGGGCATGAAGTTAATGGAAAGATAGGTTTGCATGCCCAGGGCGGCGGCGCCGGCAATTGCCTGGGTGCGGCAGCGCTGGTCGAAGCGGTAGCGATTGGTTTCGTTGACATGTGCCAGCACCGACAACGCGCCTTCACCCTGCGTGCCGCGCACCAAGGCTTCATGGGCAAATATCGAACGGTCACGCAGGTCTACGATAGGCTGGTAGGCGAAAGCAAAATCGAACCCCAGCGGCTCGCTTTGCTGGCAACCCACGCACCGCTGGTTGGGCGAGGTGAGTGAAAGGGGAAAGTCGGTCACGGCGTATCCTCGCGAAAACAGGGTGCTACCTGGCGTATCTTAGGTGAGCCTTGGGGTTTATGCGTCGAAGGGTTTCAACGGTAAGGTTGCGACATTTTTCAGAGCGAGGAATTCAAGTGGCTCAAAAGCAGGAAGAGGAAGAAAAGGTCCGTTTGGACAAGTGGCTGTGGGCCGCGCGTTTCTACAAGACCCGTGCCCTGGCCAAGGCCGCCATCGAGAGCGGCAAGGTGCACCATCGCGGCGAGCGCTGCAAGCCGGGGAAGGAACCGCGCGTCGGCGATGAGTTTCAGATTCGTACAGGGTTTGATGAAAAGACTGTCGTGGTGCAAGCGCTCTCCAGCGTGCGCCGGGGTGCGCCTGAAGCACAGGCGTTGTACGCGGAAACCGAAGCCAGTATCGCCAAGCGGGAAAATGCCGCGGCCATGCGCAAGGCGGGGGCCTCAGGCCTGACTACCGACGGCAAGCCGAGCAAGAAGCAGCGTCGCGATCTGTTCAAGTTTCGCGGCAGCGGCAATGATGATTGATTGCACAATCTCCAGCCCGAACGAGATCAACAATGTGGGAGGGGGCAAGCCCCCTCCCACAGTTAGCCCGCATCGTTAAGGGATTGTGCGCATGACGCTCAATCGCCCGATCACCGGCAGTTTGCCAAGCAACCCGAAAACCGGCGCGGTTACCCGCAACAGGAACCCCGACACTTTCGCCGCAAACGGCGTGTAATACCCCCAGCCCAGGGCTAACAGAGCCAGCAATACCCCGCCGATATAATCGTCCTGTCCCCAATGCGCGCCCGCTACGAGCCGCGGCATCATGAACAACAGCGCCAGGCCCCAGATCACCAGCACCTGGCCGATGCGCTTGGCGAACACGCTCATGAACATCGCCCAGATCAACAACACCGAAGCATGATCGCCAGGAAAGCTCTGGCTCGAACGGTCTTTCAATTCCCAGGTTTTCTCAAGCCCGGGGAAAAAATCGCTCATCTGAATCGCGCCGTCGATCACCATTGACGGGCTGCTGTGCTGCCAACCCATGTGCGCCGCGAGCTTGGAAAACAGCATGCGGATAAATAGCAACAGCAGCAGAATACCAAGGAAGCCAAAGAACGCCTGGCGCACCTGCATAACCTTGAACACCCAGTCGCCGCGAATCAGCAGTGCCAGCAGAATCACCCCGACGATCGCATCGAAGGGCCGCAGGCTCGCCACGGCCCACACGTTCAGCCAGGTCGAGTTGCTGGCGAGCGGGCCATTGAGCAGGTGAAACAGCCACTCGTCGAAAATCACACACAGCATCTGGCCCGTGGGCCACAGCCAGAAACACAGCAGCCCGATAGCGACTAGATTGCAAAGAGCCCATCGCCGGAGGTTCCAGTTCGCTTGGAACAAACCCGGATTGTTCATAAACTGTCCCTCATCGCTCTCTAGCTCCTTGTTTCAGGAGAAATCGCACCAATGTGGTGCTAAAGCGTTTAATTTTATAAACGTTGTAATCATTTTGTCATCACTTCAGATACCCAAACCTATGACTGATCTACCGGATACCGACTTCACCCAACGCTTTATCTTTGACGAGAACGACGCCCGCGGCGAGCTGGTCTCGTTGGAGCTCAGCTATGCCGAAGTCCTTGCCAAACACGCGTATCCGGAGCCGGTCGCGCAATTGCTCGGTGAGTTGATGGCGGCCGCTGCGCTGCTGGTGGGCACGATGAAATTCGATGGCTTGCTGATCCTGCAGGCGCGTTCCGAAGGTCCGATCCCGATGTTGATGATCGAGTGTTCCAGCGAGCGCGAAATCCGTGGCCTGGCCCGCTATGACGTCGACCGGATTACCCCGGATGCCACGTTCTCCGAGCTGATGGCCGATGGCGTGCTGGCCATCACCGTTGACCCCACCGAGGGCCAGCGCTACCAGGGCATCGTTGACCTGGACGGCGAGACCCTGTCGGACTGCTTTACCAACTATTTTGTCATGTCCCAGCAGGTCGGCACCAAGTTCTGGCTCAACGCCAACGGCAAGCGCGCTCGCGGCCTGTTGTTGCAGCAATTGCCGGCTGACCGTATCAAGGACGAGGATGAGCGCACCGATAGCTGGCGCAAGCTGACCGCCCTGGCCGGCACCCTGACTGCTGAAGAATTGCTGGGCCTGGACAACGAGACCATCCTGCACCGCCTGTACCACGAAGAAGCGGTGCGCCTGTTCGACGAGCAGTCCCTGCGCTTCAATTGCAGCTGCTCGCGCGAGCGTTCAGCCAATGCCCTGGTCAGCCTTGGCCTGGAAGATGCGCAAAATCTGGTGGTGGAACACGGTGGTCATATCGAGATCGACTGCCAGTTCTGCAACGAGCGTTATCTGTTCGATGCCGCCGATGTTGCCCAATTATTCGCCGGTGCAGGCAGCGACACCCCTTCCGACACCCGTCACTAAAACGTTTAAGCACAGGTAAATCACCTGCCAAATGCCGGATTAGAGGCGTTCTGACGGGAGGGCCCTACTCTTTTTGGGCTTTTCTGGCATAATCCGGCCCACTTTTTTCGCGGTAGTAGTGCGCAACTTTCTACTACAAAACGTTTGGAGCACTCGGCCACAGGCCGACGGGGAACCTCATGACGCAAGCCAATAACGCCGTATACACCGATCTGAGTGTTGACGATCTGGTCAAAGAAGCCCTGCAGCGCGGTGAAGGCGTGCTTGCCGATACTGGCGCGCTGGTCGTAGAAACGGGTCACCGCACTGGCCGTTCGCCGGTCGACCGCTTCATCGTTGAAGAGCCTACTACCCAGGACGCAATCGCCTGGGGCCCGATCAACCGCAAGTTCCCGGCCGACAAGTTCGATGCCCTGTGGAACCGCGTAGAAGCCTTCAACAACGCGCAGGAGCACTTCGTGTCCCACGTTCACGTAGGGGCTTCCGAAGACCACTACCTGGCCGTGAAAATGACCACCCAGACTGCCTGGCAGAACCTGTTCGGTCGTTGCCTGTTTATCAACCCGGCCCGGTACAACCCGGCCGGTCGTGACGAGTGGCAAGTGCTCAACGTGGCCAACTTCGAGTGCGTGCCAGAGCGTGACGGCACCAACTCCGACGGTTGCGTGATCCTCAATTTCGCCCAGAAAAAAGTGCTGATCGCCGGCATGCGTTACGCCGGTGAAATGAAGAAAGCCATGTTCTCGGTGCAGAACTTCCTGCTGCCGGCCTCCGACGTCTTGCCGATGCACTGCGCCGCCAACATTGGCGAAGCAGGCGACGTGACCCTGTTCTTCGGCCTGTCGGGTACCGGTAAAACCACCCTGTCCGCCGACGAAAGCCGCTACCTGATCGGTGACGACGAACACGGTTGGGGCGAAGGCGTGGTGTTCAACATCGAAGGCGGTTGCTATGCCAAGTGCATCGACCTGTCCGAGAAGAACGAGCCGGTTATCTGGAAGGCCATCAAGCACGGCGCCGTGCTGGAAAACGTCGTTATCGACGAGGCCGGGCATGCTGACTACACCAATGTCAGCCTGACCCAGAACAGCCGCGCCGCCTACCCGCTGGAGCACGTTGCCAAGCGTTCCGAGAAGAACCTGGGCGGCGAGCCCAACGCGGTCATCTTCCTGACCTGCGACCTGACCGGCGTATTGCCGCCCGTGTCGATCCTCAGCGAAGAACAAGCGGCCTACCACTTCCTGTCCGGCTACACCGCATTGGTGGGTTCGACCGAAATGGGTTCGGGCAGCGGCATCAAGTCGACCTTCTCTACCTGCTTCGGCGCACCGTTCTTCCCCCGCCCGGCCGGTGAATACGCTGAGCTGTTGATCAAGCGCATCCGTGGCTTCGGCTCCAAGGTCTACCTGGTCAACACCGGCTGGACCGGCGGCGGCTACGGTGTCGGCAAACGCTTCAACATCCCGACCACTCGCGGCGTCATCGCAGCGATCCAGAGCGGCGCGTTGATCGGTGCCGAAACTGAGCACCTCGACACCATCAACCTCGACGTGCCATTGGCCGTACCGGGCGTTGAGACCGGCCTGTTGAACCCACGTAACACCTGGGCTGACCAGGCGGCCTACGATGAAGCAGCGAAGGCGCTGGCCGGGTTGTTCGTCGAGAACTTCAAGAAATTTGAAGTGAGTGATGCGATCAAGGCTGCAGGGCCTAAGTTGTAAGATTCGTAAGTTGTGAAAAAGCCGCCCCTCGTGGGCGGCTTTTTTGTGCGCGACAGGTTGTATCCCACTCGCCGGATTTGCTCAGATCCCATGTGGGAGGGGGCTTGCCCCCGATTGCGGTGTAACAGTCAAAAGTTGATCACCTGACACGCTGCTATCGGGGGCAAGCCCCCTCCCACACTTGATTCTCGGTGTACTTAAGGTCAGCCCAGGTTTTCCAGCGTTTGCGTATTCCAGCTGTGGGTCTTGATCGCGAGGTAGAGCATGTTGATCGTCAGCGGCACTTTTTCGCCACGGCCCTTGGCCCGACGTTTGAGAAAGACATCAAACACCGGCGGGTTGAAGTAACGATAAGTGTCGAAGTCGCCCAGGTCGAGCGCGAATTCCTGCTCCAGCGCTTCCATCAGTTGCTTGGCCTCACTGCCATCACAGCCCAGGTCGAAGTTGAGTGAGGTTTGCAGGCGAATGGTCCTGTGCTTCGGCAGGCCAATTTCTTCGTGCAGCAGTTGCAGGAGTTGCTGCATGACGGGGTCTTCGGGGAAGCCGGGGGCGAGGTTCATGGTGGGGGCACGCAGGAGTGGGTGAGGCGGCTGGTTGCGGTGGAAGCGGTATTTGTTTCGGGTGATGAAGAGTGCCAAGCCTATCAGGAATATAAAGACAGGTAGGAGGGGTATTCTGAGAATCACCGCTACGTAGGGTAGTAGGAACGTCAAAATCAGGCCTGTTGCCAGACATATGACTGCGAAGCGTCTTCTGAGCATTGGGTCTGTGATTTGGTAGTGCAGCACCCAATAGATAACGAGAAAAGACGCAGATTGAAGGTAAAGGGCCATGTTACTAAGACTCGTCCGAGTAGACATGCATTGAGCGTGTTGAGCGCTGAAGCCCTATGCCTCCTTCAAGCAGGCATAGATTGTCTAAAGAATGCCGATTGTCAGGTAAAACAGTAAAGCGAGTCACTATGAAGATGACCCCATAGTGCCCGATGTATTGAGTCCTTTCGATATTCACAGGTTTCTGCCCAAAAAGTTGAGAGGGCGCTATTTTCAGTCAGCTGCGGGTAACTTCTGTAGAGGGTTGAGCGGGTCTTTGCAGCAGTTTGGGAAAGGGATGGCGCAACGTTTGGCGGTTTCCTACAGCGGACTTCGGCATTTATGGCTTGGCAATGATTTAACAGTCGAAGCCGCTCAATTGTAGGAGCGAGCTTGCTCGCGAAAAACTCAAGGACGCCGGTTTTTTTCTGATTTACCGCGTCATCGTTGACGATTTTCGCGAGCAAGCTCGCTCCTACATAGCGCGTTGCTTAGATTTGCGTCTGTTCAGGTTGCAGTTGTACGTGTTGCGCGGCTTCCAGCAAATCACAGCCGTCCTGAACCAGCAGGTACAAGGCGTTGATGATGTGTGAAATGTCTTTGAGGTCGGCGTGCTCGAAGGTCAGGCAGGAGAAGGTTTCGAGCAGGTCCGTAGCTGCGCGGATACGTTGGTGGGCGGCGGACTGTGTCCAGGTTGGTCAACCGGCAGGGATCACCCGGTACGCCCGAAGGCGTCCCAAACACAGCCGCCATGAAGCGTGTGGGCACGGAAGTGCCTACGACATCTGAGGGTGCGTATGCGATCTCTGTAACCGGGTGACCAAACCCGGTCGCTGATTTTGCAGCGAGGGGCGAACTATAGGTGGGTGTGGTGTGATGGTGCAATACAGGCAAAAGGCTGTTTAGCGTGGCCTACTGATACACCGCTCAAAAATCGCCTCCAGCCCCCGATAATCACACGCCACCGCATCGATATTCGCCGGTATCCATGCCGTATGTTTCACCAGCCACCAGTTCACCGAAAATCCGGCATTCACGATGATTTGTTCAAACAGAATCCGTTGCGCCCGGCCATTGCCTTCGCGGAAGGGGTGGATGACGTTGAGGTCGCCGTAGGCCTCGGCAATCCGCTTTACCAGTTCGGCTTGGCTTACGCCAACGAACCAGTTCGCTTCCTCCATATGCCGAATGATCTTCGCCGCTTCCGGCGGGATGCGTTCCGGGGTGCAGAACAGCGTTTCGCCCTTCTGGATGTTGACGCTGCGCAGTTCGCCAGCCCAATCGTAGATATCGCCAAACAGGGTGCGGTGGATGTGTTGCAGACGGTCAAGGTCGTAGGGCGGCGGGAAAAGAGGGAGGTTGCCTATGGCAATTTCGGATAATTCCCGCTCGGCCTGGTGCAGGCTGGTTTCGTCGAGCAAATCGAGGCGGTTGCGCAGGACGCTGCTACCGGGGTAGCAGTACGGATCCTGGCCCACCCCGTATTTGTCGAGCATCAGCGTTGGGTGCTGCGGTACTTGGCAAGGACGGCTTCGCGGGTCGGCAGCGGTTTGTCGACGTCGGCCGGTTGGGTGTCGAACCCTTCCAGGCGCAGGCTGGCCAGGTAGTTGGAACGGCGGATCTTGTGGTAATGATCCTGTTTTTGCTCAAACGTCAGTTCGCTCATTGCAGCGTACTCCTGGTTAGCAAGGCTTTGATTGTAGCGCAATGCATCAATGCACAGACAGGTTAAAAAACCACCAACAACCCTAACATGGGAGCGTGGGCAAGCCCTCTCCCTACATCTGGTTCTGCCGCCTCCTGCTATTCCCACGGAAAAATCCCACTTCGGCCCTGGGCCATCCCTCACCCTGTGTATCATCCTGTCTCTTTTTTCCATGCGACCTTTCTCGATTCGCTGAACTTACTGGGCTACGTTTTTAAGCCACGTTCAACGGTCAATGGAGTGACAGCCTATGCACGACACCCTCCAGCAGGTCTTCGGTTATCCGCAGTTTCGTCCGGGCCAGGAAGAAGCGGTCAGCGCCGTATTGGCCGGTCGCTCGGCGGCTGCGATTTTCCCGACCGGGTCTGGCAAGTCGCTGTGTTATCAACTTTCAGCCGTACTGCTGCCGCACCTGACGCTGGTGGTGTCGCCGCTGTTGGCGTTGATGCAGGACCAGTTGGGTTTCCTCAAGCGCCACGGCATTTCAGCGGGCAGTATCGATTCGGCCCAGAGCCGCGATGATGCCAACGATGTGATGGCCCGTGCGCGTTCGGGCGAGCTGAAAATCCTGATGATTTCCGTGGAGCGCTTGAAGAACGAGCGCTTTCGAAACTTCCTGCAAAGCGTGCAGATCTCCTTGCTGGTGGTGGATGAGGCGCACTGCATTTCCGAATGGGGCCACAACTTTCGTCCGGACTATCTGAAGCTGCCGGACTACCAGCGCCAGTTCAAGATCCCGCAGGCGCTGCTGCTGACGGCCACCGCCACTCCCAGCGTGATTGCCGATATGCAGGGCAAGTTTGCGATTGCGCCGCAGGACGTGATTACCACCGGTTTCTACCGGCCCAACCTCAACTTGCTGGTGGAGCCGGTGAGCGGCGCGGACAAGCGCCGTCGCCTTGTGCAATGGATGAGCGAGCGGGCCGACCAGCCCAGCATCGTCTACGTCACCCTGCAGAAAACCGCCGAGCAGATTGCCGAGCACCTGAACCGCAATGGCATCCAGGCCGAG
Source organism: Pseudomonas sp. 34 E 7 (assembly GCF_900005715.1). Lineage (NCBI taxonomy): Bacteria > Pseudomonadati > Pseudomonadota > Gammaproteobacteria > Pseudomonadales > Pseudomonadaceae > Pseudomonas > Pseudomonas sp. 34 E 7. The sequence continues at coordinate 1,780 of NZ_CVTX01000181.1, read as the reverse complement.
GCTTATCACGCCGGGCTGCCCCACGATAAACGCGAGGGCATCCAGCAGCGTTTCATGGGTGGGCGCTCCAATTGCATTGTCGCCACCATCGCGTTTGGCATGGGCATCGACAAAAGTGACATCCGTAACGTGGTGCACTTCGACCTGCCCAAATCCATCGAGAACTACAGCCAGGAAATCGGCCGCGCCGGTCGCGATGGGCGGCCCTCCGACTGCCTGGTGCTGGCCAACCGCGACAGCCTCAATGTGCTGGAGAACTTCGTGTACGGCGACACGCCGGAGCAGGAGGGTATCCGTCGAGTGCTGGAAGAGTTGCAGGCCGCACGTGGCGAGGGCCAGTGGGAGTTTTTGCTGAGGTCGTTGTCGGACCACAGCAATATTCGCGAGCTGCCGTTGAAGACCCTGCTGGTGCAGTTGGAGCTCAAGGGCGTGATCGCGCCGCGCTACGCGTTTTATGCCGAATACCGTTTCAAGTACCTGATCGAACCCGAGGCCTTGCTCGCACGTTTCTCCGGCGAGCGGCAGCAATTTGTCGCGGCGATCATCCAGGTATGCAAACGCGCAAAAACCTGGGCAACGGTGGATTTCGACGCGCTGTATCAGCAGCACAATGCCGAGCGCAATCGGGTGGTGAAGGCGCTGGATTACTTTCAGGAGCAGGGCCTGATCGAGCTGGAAAGCAAGCAGATGACCGAGGTCTACAGCCTGCTGAACACCGATTTCGATGCGCAGGTGTTGAGCAACGAGTTATACACAGGCTTCAAGCGCCATGAGACGACGGAGGTGGCGCGGATTCACGCCATGCTCGATCTGTTCGCCACCGAGCGCTGCCTTGGGCAACGTCTGGCACTGTATTTTGGCGATGAAAACGCACCGCAGCGTTGCGGGCACTGCTCGGTGTGTCACGGACATGTCGCGCACTTGCCGGCGCCGCCGAGCTTGCCGCCGCTTGTGGATAAAAACTTCATGGGGCTGTGCGGTGATTTTATCCACAGGCATCATGAGCACACTGGCCAGTTACCGGGTGCCGAACGCCTGACACGCTTTCTGGGCGGAATCAGCGTGCCGTTGTTCACCAAGTTGAAAGCGCGGGGCATTCCCGGTTTCGCCGCACTGGAGGACTACCCCTACGCCGAGGTACGCGAGTGGGCCGAGGCCCATTTGAATGATCTGTAAACCCATTTTCACCCGAGGTGCCCATGCCTGACTCAGTGCCACAACGTGCCGACTACCCCCACTTTCAGCCGATCATCACGCGCTGGCACGATAACGATGTGTATGGCCATGTGAACAATGTGACCTACTACAGCTTCTTCGACACCGCAGTGAATACCTACCTGATCGAACAAGGCGGGTTGGATATCCATGACGGTGAAGTGGTTGGGTTTGTGGTGAGTTCAGCGTGTGATTATTTTGCGTCGATCGCTTTTCCCGAGCGCATCGAAATCGGCTTGCGGGTGGGCAAGTTGGGCAACAGTTCGGTGCAGTATGAGTTGGCGGTGTTCAAAGCCGGCGAGGAGGAGGCCTGTGCGGCAGGGCGCTTTGTGCATGTGTTTGTCGATAGAGCGTCGAACCAGCCGGTGACGATTCCGGAGCTGTTGCGCGAGGCGTTGCAGCGGTTGGTAGGCTGACCAAATGTGGGAGGGGGATTGCCCCCTCCCACATGGGATTTTCGTCAGGCCTTAGTCATCATAGCGATGATGGCGCTTGTGCTTGTTCTTGCGATGCCCATAGGCATGACCGCGGCCTGGGTGATCATCGCGGTAGTAGCGACGGTCGT
>NZ_CVTX01000182.1:4734-10870 GCF_900005715.1 Pseudomonas sp. 34 E 7 | reverse complement strand
GCGTTTTGCTTACTTTTGCGCTTTTCAAAAGTGAGCCGCCGTCAGGGCGGAACCCTAAGCAGCCGTTACCGCAGAAACGGATATGTACTCGGTCTGATCCAACATCCTGGTCGGCTCTGAGGCCGCCATCGGGGGCAAGCCCCCTCCCACATTTGGACCGGGATCGACACAAAATCCTGGTGGATCCAGAGGCCGCCATCGGGGGCAAGCCTCCTCCCACATTGGACCGGGATCGACACAAAGCCGTGTAGATACCTATGCCCTAGAAGCTATAACGCGCAGTCAACTTCACATTACGCGGATCGCCGTAGATGTCATACGGACTGTAAGCGCCATCGGCCACACTGCTGTAGTAAACCCGGTCAAACAGATTGTTCAGATTGACCTGCAGATCCAACTGCTCGCTGGCCTTGTACCCCGCCACCAGGCCGACCACAGTGTAAGAGCCCTGCTGGTTTTTCCAGGCCGTGGCACCCGCCCCTCCCGCGGTGCGGATGCGACTCTGCTGGTACACATCGCCACCAACACGCCAGCGCTGCAGCTCACCGGGCAGGCTGTAAATAGTCGACAGCTTGAACAATTGACGCGGTTTCTCGCGGTCGAAATCCTCGCCTTCGCGGGCGGCGTTGGCGTCGCTCACGTAGCGGGTCTGGGTGTAAGTGTAGCCGGCCGCCAATTGCCAGTTATCGGTCAGGGCGCCCTCGATTTCCAGGTCGACGCCACGGCTGCGCACCAGCCCGGCTGCCTCATAGCAGGCACTGGCCGGGCCTGAGCCGCAGCCTTTGACGTCCGGCAGCTCCTGGGCGCGATTCTTCTGGTCAATCTGGAACACCGCCATGCTCGCATTCAAGGCGCCGTCAAAGTATTCGCCCTTGATCCCTACTTCGTAGTTCTCGCCCACGATGGGGATAATCACGCTCCTGTCGACACCCTTGCCGCTCTGCGGCTTGAAGATGTCGGTGTAGCTGACATACACCGAGTGATTGGCGTCCAGGTCGTAGACCAGCCCGGCATAACGGGTCAGGTTACGCGTGACTTTGTAGTCGCTTTCACGGTTCGCACTGTCTTCGAATTCATACCAGTCGACGCGACCGCCAAGAATCAACGACAGTGGATCGGTCAGGCGCAACCGGGTACTGGCATAGACACTGTCTTGCGTGGTGGTCTCGGGAAGGCCGTTACCGCCTCTGATGTAATCGGGCTTGGTATGCCCGTTTGGATTCCACGTGAAGGGGTTGATGCCGGCGTCGACGTATGCGCTCCAGGCCTTGCCCGAACGATAGTCCAGCTTGCGCTTGCTGACCCCCAGCGTCAGGTCATGCTGCTGGCCGAGGAGCTGGAAGGGGCCGCTGAGCGCCAGGTCGTAGCCGGTTTCCTTCTGCTCCATGGCTTCGTTCCAGAGGTAATGCCGATCGTACTCCCAGACCGAAGAGGCCAGCACATCGGCGTCGGTCTTGGACTGCATGGCGGCCGCACGCAGTGTCCAGTCGTTGGGCAAGCCTTGCTCCAGGGTGGCGAAATAACCGGTGGTGCGATTGTCGGAATATTCCCAGTCATGCCCCAGGAAGGTGTCACGCGGCAGCCCCAGATGGCCGCCACCACGGGCCATGGGCAAGCCGCCCCAGATGTAGTTGGTGTGGGTTTTCTGTCTGTAGCCGCCGAGCGTGAGGGTGGTGTTTTCACTGAGGTCGGCGTCGACCACACCGTAGAACAGGTCGTTATCACTCTCGACCGAGTCGCGGAAACTTTTGGCGTCTTGCCGTGAGACCACCGTACGCGCACGCAGGGTGCCGCTGTCATTGAGCGGGCCACCGACATCCAGCGTACCACTGTAGTCATCCCAACTGCCGGCGCTGCCGGTGAGCGTGCCCTGGAATTGCCGGGTCGGGCGCTTGCGCACCAGGTTGATGGCACCCGCCGGGCTGCCGGCGCCCTGGGTGAGCCCGGCAGCGCCGCGCACGATTTCCACCCGGTCGTACATGGCCAGGTTGGCCTCGCCGCTGGGCAGATAGGTCAGGAAGCTGGTGGGGAAACCGTCATACATGATGTTGTCGACGTCGAAGCCACGTGCGCTGAACGTGGGTCGCCCGACGCCACCGGAGTTATTCAGGAAAAGCCCCGGCGCACTTTTGACCACGTCACTGATGCTGGTCATGGCCTTGTCGTCCATGCGCTTGCGCGTCACCACACTGACCGACTGCGGCGTTTCGCGCAGGCTCAAGGGCAACTTGGTGGCCGTCTGCATCGCGCCGGTGGTGTAGGAACCGCTGTTCTCGGTGGTTGACGCCAGGCCTTGTCCGGTGATGCTGGTTGCGCCCAGCTCCAGGGTTGCACCGGCGACCTGCGGGCTCAGCAAATACAGGCCATTGCCCTGTGCTGTGGCTTGCAGGCCTGTGCCCTGCAGCAGTTGCTGCAGGCCGCCGTCCACGCTGGTGGCGCCATTCAGGCCCGGGCTGCGCAGCCCCTCCACCACGCCCGGCTCGATGGGCAGGGTGATCCCCGCCTGGCTGGCGAAGGCTGCAAGCGCTCGGCTCAGGTTCCCGGCCGGCACCTGGTAGGTACGACTCTGCCGCGCGCCGGGCTCGGCGGCGTGCGACGATGCGGCGCACAGGCTCCCGCCCGCAATCATCAGTCCCAGCGCGGCCGCGTGTACTGTCCGTGCCAATGGTTGCATGCCTTGCGTCGTCGCCATGTGTTCGTCCCCGCCCTATGGAAGTGATGTTGTTATGAGGGGGACACGCAGCCCGACGAAAACACGACAACCTTTTTAAGCATTCATGCGCGCGGTGACAGTCACCCAATACGGCGTGCGGTAGTGGATGCTCACCGGCAGCGTCTGGCTGAGGGCGTGGAGAATCTGGTCGGTTTCACGCAACTGGAAAGCGCCGGAGATCAGCAGCCCCGCCACTGCCGGGTCGCAACGCAGCAGACCGGGGCGATAGCGGTCCAGTTCATTGATGAAGTCATCAAGGCGCATCTTGTCTGCGCGAAGCACACCGTTCAGCCAGTCGAGTCGATCCGCCTCGAGCGCTGTAGGCGCCTGCGCAGATTGATTGTCGACGTAGGTCTGCCGGCCGGCGGCGATTGGCACCATTTCGGCATCCCCCCGTGACAGCCGTGGGCGCACCTCGGCAGCGCCCTGCAGCGCGGCCAGGTAAGTCATGTGCGGGTACTGACGCACCACAAAACGGCTGCCCAAAAGGGCGAGTTGCGCCTGCGCGGTCTCGACGATGAACGGCCGCACTGCGCTCGTGTGGGGCACCTCGACGAGCATCTCGCCCGCGATCAGGCGCACGCGACGCACGCTGTCTTCATAGGCGATATCGACGGCGCTGCCGGTGTTCAGGCGGATCTGTGCGCCATCCGGCAGGTCCAGGGTGCGCTGCTGCCCGGTGGCGCTGCGTTCATCCGCCTGCCACTCACGCCACGGCAGGTTCCGGTACGCCGCGAGGCCCAGGGGAGCGACGGCGATCAGCAATGCAAGGTTCTTGAGCACCTGCCGCCGCTCCAGGCCTTGCGGGCGCTCCAGTGCGCTGCGCCCGGCAGCGCCGACAAGTTGCCGGGCTCGGTCACTGAAACGCTCGGCCAGTTGCCAGGCGCGTTCATGGTCAGCATGTTGTGCTCGCCACTCGGCTGCGGCGGCGTGCTCGTTGGCACAGGCGTCGCTGCTCTGCAAGCGCACGAACCAGCCTGCCGCTTCACGGGCAATGCGCCGGTCGATGGGCGCGTTAGTCATGCCGCGCTCTGGCTGGCCAACACAATGCACTCCTCGAAGGCCCGCACGAGATAGCGTTGCACCGAACGCACGCTGAGATTGAGCCGGCTGGCGATCTCTTCCTGGGTATACCCCTCCAACTGCGCCATCAGGAATGCCTGCCGGGTTTTGGCCGGCAATGCGCCAAGTACCTGGTCGATCTCGTCGAGGGCTTCCAGCACCAGCGCCTGATTTTCCAGCGACGGCACCTGTTCCTGCGGCGCTTGCGCCAACGCGGCCAGATAGGCCTTCTCAAGTGAGCGACGGCGATAGAGGTTGAGGGTCAGGCGATTGGCGACGGTGGCCAGGTAGGCGCGCGGCGATGTGAAATTCAGCGGTTCGCCAAGCCCGTTGCTGAGCAGGCGCAGGAACGTGTCCTGCGCCAGGTCCGCCGCATCGGCCGCATTGCCCAGGCGATGGCGAAGCCAGCCCTGCAGCCAGCCGTGATGGTGGCTGTAAAGCTGGTCGATGGACGGATGAGGGTTAGCCGAAGGAATAGACTGCACGGGATAGGACAAATGTTAATGAGAATTTGTCGCATTCTATCAGGTAAGGTAAAGATTCGTACAAGTAAAAAGGCTGTGGGAAGGGGCGGAGGTTCTGGCGGATGATTGGGTGTAAAGCGTCTGAATAATCCGGCTATGGCTTTTTCCGCAACCGCTCAAGCACCTCGTCACAGGCCGTCGTCCACGCTTGCTGCGCCCCTTTGTCACGAAGCACATCGAGCCCGGCTGCCGTAAAGGTGCCGGGAGTAGCGATGGCATCGCCCATGCTCGCCATACTGACCAAGGGTTGATGACTGGCGCTGGCCAGGCAGTCCTGCATGTTGCCCATTACCAATTGGCGGGCCTGCGCCTGGGTCAGCCCCTTGTCGGTGAACCACTGCTGAAGGCCATTGAGAAAGAAATAGAACCAGCCATTCATGCATGCCGCTACGGTGGCCAACTCGAAGGCGTCTTCCTGATCCATCACAATCAGCGAGCCGAGGGTGCCCAACAACGCCTCGTGGACGTGACCCGCCGGTGTGACTACCACGGTCGAATGGTTGATCTGGGCGGCATAGGACAACATCGCCCGCACTGGCTGCGCCTGTGGGAAACAGCGCGCCAGGTCTTTGAGTGTCATGCCGGCTACCAGGGAAACCAGAGGTTGCCCCGGTTTGAGTTGAATATCCCTGCACAGCCCTTCTACTGCATCGGGGCGCACACCGAGCAACAGCAGGTCGGCCCCATCGACAACCTCTTGATTGTCGGCCATGACCTCGCACGCCCAAACCTTGCCCAACTGCTCGGCGCGCGCCTGATTGCGGGGCGACAACAGCACCCGCCCGGTAAAACCGCCACGCCGCAGGCCGACCACCACTTTCTCAGTCAATTCGCCGACGCCCAAGACTCCAATGCTCAGCAAGGTGTTTCCTCCGTTCGAAGCCAGTGAAATATGTTCTGCATCTTAACCCCATGCAGTAAGGCGACCCCACAGGTGCGGACATTGGAGGCGTCTCTGTATGATGGGCAATCTCGGCGCCATCCTCATGATTAGAACAAACAGAGCACGCAAAAATTGAAGGATCTTTTACAGGAGAACCGGTTAAAAAAAGTAGCGCTCCTGGCGTTCGTATGTTCACTGTTTGGTGCCTGGATACTTTATATGTTGTGGGCCGCGCGCATTGGCATGCGAACGGTTCTGATGGCATCCATTCCGGAATGGACCACTTATATAACAGCCGGACTTGTCATAGGGCTGATCTTTGCAGCAAAGGCGTTCTACGCTCGGCCCGCTCAACGGAAGCCAACACAGGCCGTAGACCCTTTTTTCGGCGGATTCTGCTTGGGTCTTGCGTGCTCCATCAATATTTACGCTGTCTGCGTCTACCTATTGCCCGGGGACATCATCCACTACGAATCGGCGTATGAAATCACCTACCCAGGGCCCTCCGCTGGAAAATTCAGCCGTTGCGAGGCTGGCTTGCGCATCAAGGACATAAACACCGGACGCTGGATTGAACTCTGTACAAATCAATCGGATTTGGACAAACAACGGCAGCGCGGCATGAATGCCGTATGGGTGACTGCTCAGGCAAACAAAGTGGGTTCTTATATTATTGGCTATCAGTTTATTTTTAAATGAATCCCTATACGCATGAGAATCTACACGACTTCGGTATGACACCGACACGTGGCGCGGGAGCTAGCTGCCGTCGTCTCCCAGGCGACAGCTATCCAACTGACACGCCTCGGTCAATGTGGGAGGGGGCTTGCCCCCGATGGCGGCCTCTGGGCCGACCAGGTTGTTGGATCAGATCGAGTACATATCCGTTTCTGCGGTAACGGCTGCTTAGGGTTCCGCCCTGACGGCGGCTCACTTTTGAAAAGCGCAAAAGTA